>JALYHK010000213.1 GCA_030776605.1 Pseudomonadota bacterium | reverse complement strand
GGCGGCGGCGCTGCGCCAGGGACTGGCGGCGGGGCGGCCGTTCGAGGCGCTGCTCGACGAGGCGGGGCTAACGCTCGACCTCGACGCGCTCACCCCGTTCGCGCACTGGTGCCCCAATTTCGCCGAGGCGCGGCGCTTCGACACTTTGTTCTTCCTCGCCGAGGCCCCGGCGGACGCGCCGCCCGCCACCGCCGACTCCGCCGAGGCGGCGCGCAGCTTCTGGGCGAGCGCCGCGGAGGCGCTCGCCGAGGTCGAGGCGGGTCGCGCTCAAGTCATCTTCCCGACCCGGCGGAACCTCGAGCGGCTCGCCCGCTTCGCCTCGATCGCGGAGGCGCGGGCCGACGCCGCCCGCCACCCGGTGCGCCGGATCACACCCTGGGTCGAGCAGCGCGACGGCCGCAGCTTCGTCTGCATCCCGGAGGATGCCGGCTATCCGGTGACCGCCGAGCCGCTCGAGACCGCGCGGCGGCGCTAGGCGCCGCAACCCGCCGCGGCCGTCGCGCGTCCAGCGGGGCATGAGCCGGCTGCCGCGAATCCTTGCCACCATGCTCTTCCTCGGCCTCGTCGCCCTCGGCGCGCTGCTGCTCTACGGCTATGCGCGCAACCATCCCGAGGACCTGCCGTGGACCGCGCTCGACCTCACCCAGCCCGTCGGCGCCTTCACCGGGCGCAAGCTTGCCCGGCTGCACGAGGATCCCGAGCGCTGCCGCAGCCTCCTCGCCCAGGCGGGAATCCGGTTCACGACGCTGCCGCCGCGCCGGGACGGGCCGCAGTGCGGTTATCCGGAGGCGGTGCGGCTCGCCGCCGGCGGCTCGCGCTCTATCGACTACCGGCCGGCTGATCTCGGAACCAGCTGCCCGGCCGCCGCCGCGCTAGCGCTGTGGGAGTGGCACGTCGTCCAGCCCGCCGCGCAGCGCCACCTGGGCGCACGGGTCGCGGCGGTCGAGCATTTCGGAAGCTATTCCTGCCGCCGGCTCTACGGCCGCGACGAAGCCGCGTGGAGCGAGCACGCCACCGCTAATGCCCTCGATATCGCCGGCTTCGCGCTCCAGGATGGCCGGCGCATCCGCGTCGCGTCCGACTGGGAGGGCGGGGGCGCCCGCGCCGCCTTCCTGCGCGAGGTGCGCGACGGCGCCTGCGACCTCTTCGCCACCGTCCTCTCGCCCGACTATAACGAGGCGCACCGCGACCATTTCCACTTCGACCAGGCGAACCGCGGCAGGCTCGGCTGGCGCGGCTGCCGCTAGCGCGCAGTCGGGACGGTGCCCCAGCTGTACTCGAAGCCTTCTCGCTGCAGCACGTAGATGGCGCCACCAATGCAGCGATACGGCGTGTCCCCGAACATCCACAGGAAGGCACGGCGCGGGCGCCCGAGCCAGGAGCGCGCGAGGGTCTCGAGCTCTTCGGGCAGTACCGCCCGCCCCTCATGCTCCAGCCGACACGGCACGTGGTCCGTGATCCTGAGCTCCAGCACGGGCACGGGCTGCGCCTCGCGTCGAGCCGGCGGATCCGCGCATGCGGACACCAGAGCCAAAGCCGGCAGCATTCTCACGGCCCCACCCGGTCGGGGTGGGCGGCGGCGAAGGCGGGGTGGCGGCAGGCTTCGGCGTCGGCGCAAACCAGCGTCGGAAAGGCGTCGAGCGGCACCTCGAAGCGGCGGGCGTTGTACATCTGCGGCACCAGGCAGACGTCGGCGAGGCTAGGGGCGTCGCCGAACAGGAAGCGGCCCGCGCGCGGCGCCGCCATCGCCTCGAGCGCGGCGAGGCCTTCCGAGATCCAGCGCGCGATCCACTCCGTCTTCGCCTCCTCGGCCACGCCCAGAGGACCCACGAGATGCTTCAGCACCCGCAGGTTGTTGAGCGGGTGGATGTCGCAGGCGACGGCGAGCGCCAGCGCCCGGACGTGGGCGCGATCGGCTGGATCGGGCGGCAGCAGCGGCGGCGCCGGGTGCAGCTCCTCGAGATAGCCGAGGATCGCCAGACTCTGGACGATCCGCCGCCCCTCCAGCTCGAGCATCGGCACGAAGCCCTGCGGATTGCGCTCGCGATAGTCCGGGGCCTTCTGAGCGCCGACGGCGAGGTCGATCGGCACCCGATCGAAGGGGACGCCCTTGAAGTGCAGGCCGATGCGCACCCGGTAGCTCGCCGAGGAGCGCCAGTAGTCATAGAGGAGCGTGCCGCCCATCGCCGCGACCATAAAGGACCCGGCGGCGAAGGGAAGCGCGTCAGGCCGCCTCGGCGTCGTGGTGGAGGTAGCGCTCGTGGAAGTCGCCGGCATGGCGCAGCCCCTGCCAATCCTCGACGACGATCGCCCGCTTGTTGCGGCTGATCAATCCCTCCTCGGCGAGCTGACGCAGCACCCGATTGACCTGGACAGAGGTGAGGCCGACGGCGTCGGCGAGCTGCTCCTGCGTCATCGGCAGCTCGTAGCGGCGCTCGCTGGCGAGGCCCGCCGCCTCGGGCCTCAGCAGGAATTCGCAGAGCAGGTGCGCGATCCGCGCCCGCGCGTCGCGCCGGCCGACGTTAACCACCCACTCGCGGAAGATCGACGCGTCGATCAGCGTCTCGATCCACAGCGCAAGCCCGACCGCCGGGCGCGCCGGGGCGATGTGGCGTGGCCCACTCGGTTCTCCTCGCGCCCGATCTGATCTAAGGCCAGGGGATGGCGAGCGAGCGGGTGTGGACGGCGGGGCTGCTGATCATAGGCGACGAGATTCTCTCCGGCCGCACCCAGGACCGCAACCTCGCCCCGGTCGCGACCTGGCTCAACCTCCAGGGCATCCGCCTTTCCGAAGTGCGCGTTGTCCCCGACGAGGCGCCGCGCATCGCCGCGGCCGTCAACGAGCTGCGCGCCGCCTACGACTATCTCTTCACCACTGGCGGGATCGGGCCGACCCACGACGACATCACCGTCGACGCCATCGCCGAGGCGCTGGGCGTCCCCGTCGTCGTCCATCGCGATGCCCGAGCCGCGCTCGAGCGCCACTATGCGGCGCGCGGAGGCCTCAGCGAGGCGCGGCTGCGGATGGCGCGGGTCCCGAAAGGCGCCGAGCTGATCGAAAACCCGATGTCGGGCGCGCCGGGGATCAAGGTCGGCAACATCTTCATTCTCGCCGGCGTGCCGCACATCGCGGCGACCATGCTCGAGGCGCTGTCGGGCCGGCTCGAAGGGGGCCGTCCTCTGCTCTCGCGCGCGGTCGGCTGCTGGGTTCCGGAGAGCGAGGTCGCCGCCCTCTTGATCGAGGCGGAGCGGGCGCATCCCGGCTGCCAGATCGGCAGCTATCCCTTTTTCCGGGACGGGCGCGTCGGGGCCAATTTCGTCATACGCAGCCCCGACCCGGCGGCACTCGCCGCCTGCGAAGCGGATCTCGTCGCGCGTCTTGCCGACAGCGGCCGCGAGCCGGTGCCCGGCGGCATCTGAAGCGTTAGCCGCCGGTGCGCCCCCGGCGCTGCTCGCGGACGGCGCGGATG
>JALYHK010000212.1 GCA_030776605.1 Pseudomonadota bacterium | reverse complement strand
CCTCGACCTGCGGCTGCAGCGCCTGACCGCGATGGGCGTGCGCGAGATCGGCGAGGAACTGCAGGACCTCGCCGGCCGCATCACCGACTACCTCGATATCCTGCGCTCGCGCGAGCGGATCATGGCGATCATCGCCGACGAGCTCCGCGCCGTGCGCGACGAGTTCGCCACCCCGCGCCGGTCCGAGATCGTGGACTACGAAGGCGACCTCGAGGACGAGGACCTGATCGAGCGCGAGGAGATGGTCGTCACCGTCACGCACGGCGGCTACATCAAGCGCACGCCGCTCGATGCCTTCCGGGCGCAGCGCCGCGGGGGCAAGGGCCGGGCGGGCATGGGCACCAAGGACGAGGATGCGGTCACGAACCTTTTCGTCACCTCCACCCACACGCCGGTGCTGTTCTTCTCGACGCACGGCAAGGTCTACCGGCTCAAGGTCTGGCGCCTTCCCGAAGGCGCCCCGCAGGCCCGCGGCCGTCCGATGGTCAATCTGCTGCCGCTCGCCGAGGGGGAGACCATCTCCACCGTGCTGCCGCTCCCCGAGGACGAAGCCGAGTGGAAGGACCTCCACGTCATCTTCGCCACCGCCAGCGGCGGCGTGCGGCGCAACAGCATGGACGCATTCGCCAACGTCCCCTCGAACGGCAAGATCGCGATGAAGTTCGGCGAGGATTCGGACGACCGGCTGATCGGCGTGGCGCTGGTCAGCGAGGAGGACGACGTGCTGCTCGCCACCCGCCAGGGCAAGGCGATCCGCTTCGCCGCCACCGACGTGCGCGAGTTCGCCGGCCGCGAATCGACGGGCGTGCGCGGCATCAGCCTGCGCGAGGGCGACGAGGTGATCTCGCTCTCGATCCTCAAGGGCATCCCCGCCACCGTCGAGGAGCGCGACGCCTATCTGCGCGCCGCCCCCTGGAAGGAGAACGACAACGAGCCGGCGCTGCCGCCCGAGCGGATGGCGGCCCTCGCCGAGGCCGAGGAGTTCATCCTGACGGTCACCGAGAACGGCTACGGCAAGCGCACCTCGGCCTACGAATACCGCCGCACCAACCGCGGCGGCCAGGGCATCACCAACATCGAGACCTCGGAGCGCAACGGCTGCGTCGTCGCCTCCTTCCCCGCCCGCAACGGCGAGCAGCTGATGCTGGTCACCGATCAGGCCAAGCTCATCCGCACCACCGTCGGCGACATCCGCATCGCCGGCCGCAACACCCAGGGCGTCACCATCTTCCGCGTGGCCGAGAACGAGCATGTTGTCTCCGCCGCCCGCATCGACGAGGAGGAGGAGCCGGAGAACGAGGCCGAGGAGCTCGTCGCGGGGGAACGCGCCGGGCGCCCGGCGGGCGGCGATCCGGCCAAGCAGGTCCGGCTCGACGACGGCACCGGTCCCGACACGCTTCCCGACAGCCAGGAGGAGGGCGGGGAGGACGAGGACGGCGCGTGAGCCACCAGGTCCACATCATCGGCGGCGGCCTTGCCGGCTCGGAGGCGGCGTGGCAGCTCGCCGAGGCGGGCGTGAAGGTGCGGCTTTCGGAGATGCGCGGCGGCGGGGACGGCACGCCGGCGCATCACACCGACTGGCTTGCCGAGCTGGTCTGCTCGAACAGCTTTCGTTCGGACGACGACGAGCGCAACGCGGTCGGGCTGCTTCATGCCGAGATGCGGGCGCTCGGCTCGCTGGTCATGGAAGCGGCGGACCGGCACCGCGTGCCCGCCGGCTCGGCGCTCGCGGTCGACCGCGACGGCTTCTCGGCCGAGGTGACCGCGCGGCTCCGGGCGCATCCGAACGTGGAGCTGGTGCGCGAGCGGATCGACGCCCTCCCCGCCTCCGGCGCGACGATCGTGGCGACGGGGCCGCTGACCGCCGCCCGGCTCGCCGCATCGATCGGCGCGTTCACCGGCGCGGATTCGCTCGCCTTCTTCGACGCCATCGCTCCGATCGTGCATCGCGACACGATCGACATGGAGGTGGCCTGGTTCCAGTCGCGCTGGGACAAAGGCGCGACCCGCGACTACATCAACTGCCCGCTCGACCGGGAGCAATACCGCGGGTTCGTCCAGGGGCTGATCGAGGGCGAGAAGACCGAATTCCGGGAGTGGGAGAAGGACACGCCCTATTTCGAAGGCTGCATGCCCATCGAGGTGATGGCGGAGCGCGGCCTCGACACTCTGCGCTACGGCCCGATGAAGCCGGTCGGCCTCGTCGACCCGCGCACCGGCCGCCGGCCCTGGGCGGTCGTCCAGCTGCGCCAGGACAACGCGCTGAGCACGCTGTGGAACATGGTGGGGTTTCAGACCAAGCTGAAGCACGGGGAGCAGGTGAGGCTGTTCCGCACCATCCCGGGCCTTGAAAGGGCCGAATTTGCGCGGCTCGGCGGCCTCCATCGCAACACCTTCATCAATTCCCCGCAGCTGCTCGACGCGACGCTGCGCCTCAAAAAGGCGCCGCACATCCGCTTCGCAGGCCAGATCACCGGCTGCGAAGGCTATGTCGAATCGGCCGCGGTCGGGCTCCTCGCAGGCCGCTTCTTCGCGGCAGAGGCCAGCGGCGGAGCGCCGGCCCCGCCGCCGCCGGAAACGGCGCTCGGCGCCCTCCTGCGCCACATCACGGGCGGCGCCGACGCGGCGACCTACCAGCCGATGAACGTCAACTTCGGCCTGTTCCCGCCGATCGAAGGCCGCGCCAAGAAGGCCGACCGCAAGCTCCTCTACACCGCGCGCGCGAAGCAGGCCCTCGGCGAATGGATCGCCCAAGTTCCTTTCTAGCCGGGCTGCACGGTATCTTCGCCGCCGACAGATTGTTGAGGCAATCGCGGGAGGCAAGGGCCTTGGGGCCGCAGCCGCCGGCCCTCAGCACCGCTTCATTTTCGCGCCGGCATCTCAGCAGCGGCAATTCTGCTGCTTCGGCCGCGGGCGCGGCGCGGTGGTGGCATATTCGGTGCGGTTGAGCGAGCCGTCCCGGTTGGCGTCGGCGCGCGCGAACTTCTCGACCGTCCGCACCGCCCATTCCTCGAACGAGAGGCTGCCGTTGCGATTGACGTCGAGCCGCTCGAAGGCCTTGCGGCGAGGCTGGAGCAGTTCCTGCCGGGTGATGCGGCCGTCGTTGTCGCGGTCGGCGCGGTCGAAGCGGCGCTGCTCCTTGGTCCGTTCCGAGGCGGCCGGCGGGCGGCGGGGCTGCACTTCCTCGCCGTCCGCGACCTGCGTCTCCTCGGCGGCCTCCGCCGGCGGCTCCGGGATGCGCTCCTCGGGCTGCGCTTGGATGCGCCAGATGAAGAAGCCCGCGGCAACCAGCAGCAATGCCGATCCCGCCCCGGCAAGGTAACGCAGCATCGCTCCCTCCCGTCCGACCCGGCGCTTTTACGAGCTGTCGCCGGGCGGCAGAAGCTTAGGTCCGTTTCGGATTAGAATCCGGACAGACGGTGGCGCAGCATGCGCAGCATGCGCGTGGGCGCCCCCTGCGGCTCCCAGCGCGCACGCGCGGGATCGGCGTCGCGGCGGGCGAGCGCGGCGAGCATCCCCAGCG
>JALYHK010000211.1 GCA_030776605.1 Pseudomonadota bacterium | reverse complement strand
GATCCGCGCCGCCTCGGCGGCGCTCAGGGTCGAGGCTTCGTGGCCGAAATAGCGCTGGGCGCCGGCATTGACGCCGTAGGTGCCGATGCCGGTTTCGGCCACGTTGAGATAGACCTCCATGATCCGGCGCTTGTCCCAGAGATTCTCTATCAGCAGCGTGAACCAGGCTTCGAGGGCCTTCCGGAAATAGCCGCCGCCCTGCCACAGGAAGGCGTTCTTCGCCGTCTGCTGGCTGATCGTCGATCCACCGCGGATGACGCCGCCGCCGCGCGCGTTGCGCCTCATCGCCTCCTCGATCGCCTGGCGGTCGAAGCCGCCGTGCTCGCAGAACTTGCTGTCCTCGCCGGCGATCACCGCGCGAACCATGTCGCGATCGATCTCCTCAATGCTCATCCACTGGCGCGTCAGCTCGCGGCCGGCCAGGACGTCACCGAGCTGGGTGAAGGTGATCGGCGGATTGACGAAGCGGTAGGCGAGCACCCACAGCAGGCTGCCGAGAACGAAGACGGCAAGCGCCATCCCCACCCAGCGCAGTATGCGCCGCGGCCACGAGCGGCGGGGGCGAGAGCTCACCCCGTGGGCAGCAGCCGCCGCTCGCCGGCGAGGTTCATCAGCGCCTTCTGGAGCTTCTCGAAGGCGCGGACCTCGATCTGGCGGATGCGCTCCCGGCTGACGTCATAGACCTGGCTCAGCTCCTCGAGCGTCTTTGGATCGTCGGTCAGCCGCCGCTCGGTCAGGATGTGCTTTTCCCGCTCGTTGAGCGTCTTCATCGCCTCCACGAGCAGCTCGTGGCGGACCTGCGATTCCTCGGCGTCGGCGACGCGCTCGTCCTGGAGCGGATCGGTGTCGACGAGCCAGTCCTGCCACTGGCCGTCGCCCTCCTCCCGCAGCGGGACATTGAGGGAGGTGTCGCCGCCCATCGCCATCCGGCGGTTCATCGACACGACGTCGTCCTCGGAGACGCCGAGGTCGGTCGCGATCTTGGTGACGTCCTCGGGCTTGAGGTCGCCGTCCTCAAACGCCTCGATCCGGTTCTTCATCCGGCGCAAGTTAAAGAACAGCTTCTTCTGCGCGGCCGTGGTGCCCATCTTCACCAGGCTCCAGCTGCGCAGGATGAATTCCTGGATCGCCGCCCTGATCCACCACATCGCATAGGTGGCGAGGCGGAAGCCGCGGTCCGGCTCGAACTTCTTGACGCCCTGCATCAGCCCGATGTTCCCCTCCGAGATCAGCTCAGAGACGGGGAGGCCGTAGCCGCGGTAGCCCATGGCGATCTTGGCCACGAGGCGCAGGTGCGAGTTCACCAGCTTGGCGGCCGCATCGGTGTCCTGATGCTCCTGCCAGCGCTTGGCGAGCATATACTCTTCCTCCGGAGAGAGGATCGGGAACTTCTTAATCTCGGCGAGATAGCGGTTGAGGCCCGCCTCGCCGCCGGTGGCGGGGATCGTCGCCGGGACGTTTCTGCCGCTAGCCATGATTGCTCTCATTCTACTCCCTGATGCCGCACGGGTCGTCGCCCGCGTCGGCCCTTTGTGATTATACGGCAAGAGCCCCAAACAGTTCCTGAATATCCGACGGCAGGGGGCTTTTGAAGGTCAGGTTTTCTTTCGAAACTGGGTGGACGAAGCCGAGTTCGGCCGCGTGCAGCGCCTGGCGCCGGAAATCCAGCACTTTCAGCAGTTCGCGATGGGCTGGGCGGGCACGGCCGTAGACCGGATCGCCGAGCAACGGGTGGCCGATCGTGGCCATGTGGACGCGGACCTGATGGGTGCGCCCCGTCTCCAGCCGGCATTCGAGCAGGGCGGACTCCCGGAGCTTTTCAAGCACCCGCCAGTGCGTGACTGCCCTTTTGCCGCGCCCCTCCTCGACGATCGCCATTTTCTTGCGGTTCCCGGAGGAGCGGGCGAGCGGTGCGTCGACCGTTCCAGCGGGCCGCGCCGGCACTCCCGCGACGATCGCCTGATAGGCGCGGCGGACGCTGTGGCGGGCGAATTGGGCGGCGAGCCCTTCGTGGGCGCGGTCGTGCTTGGCGACCACGAGCAGCCCCGACGTTCCCTTGTCGATGCGGTGGACGATGCCCGGCCGCGCCATTCCGCTGATCCCGGAGAGGCGGCCGGCGCAATGATGGAGCAGCGCGTTGACCAGCGTGCGATCGGGATTGCCGGCGGCGGGATGGACGACCATTCCGGCCGGCTTGTCGACAACGAGCAGATGCTCGTCCTCGAAGACGATGTCGAGCGCGATCGCCTGCGCCTCGTTGTGCGCCGGCTTGGGCTCGGGGACGGCGAGCTCGTAGCGTCCGCCGGCGACGGCCTTCGAGGCCGGGTCGCGCACCTCTCGGCCGCCGGGACCGCGCACGGCGCCGCTCGCGATCAGCGTCTTCACCCGCTCGCGCGACAGCGCTGGCAGAGCGGCGGCCAGGGCCCGGTCGAGGCGCCAGCCGACGGCGTCCGGAGCGACGGTGGCGGTGATGATGCTTCCCCCCCGGGTCATTCGGCGTGCGATGTGGCTATGCCCGAAACGAAATCAAGGCGTCGCTGCGCTTGCAACCGCGGCCCGAGCGGGCCAAAGGGAGAGCATGTCCGCGTCCGGGGGGCCAAGCGCGTGAAATCGCACGAGTTCGCGAGCCTGCTCTGTTCGCGGCTTTGCCACGACCTGTTGTCGCCGGTCGGCGCGCTCAACAACGGCATCGAACTGCTCGCCGACGAGCATGATCCGGAGATGCGTGCCCGCTGCCTCGATCTGCTCGGCGAGAGCGCGCGTGCGTCGGCCAACAAGCTCAAGTTCTTCCGCCTGGCCTTCGGCGCCGCCGGCGGCTTTGCCGACGAGGTCGACACCCGCGAGGCGCGCGTCGCGATCGAGGGGCTGTTCGGCGGCGACGGACGAATTCAGCTCGGCTGGATGATCGACGAGCCGGCGATGAGCAAGTCGGCGCTCAAGATCCTGCTCAACCTGGTGCTGATCGCCGGCGACGCCCTGGTCCGCGGCGGCCGCCTCGACGTCGGCGCCGAGCGTCACGAAGGCGGCATCGACATCGTGGTGCGCGCCGAGGGCAGCCGCATCGTCCTCGATCCGGAGCTGGTCAAGGTGCTGCGCGGAGAGGTGGACGAGGAGGAGATCGCTCCCCGCGCCGCCGCGGCTTGGCTGGTCCATTGCCTCGTCGCCGAAGCCGGTGGCGAGATCCAAGTGGCCGACGAGGAGACAATGCTGCTGCTCGGCGTGTCGCTGCCGGCCTGAAGCACCGCGGCAGCGCCGCACCTGATAGCCGCCGCACTCTGGTAAACGCCTTCTTTACCATCGCTTGGCCATAACGCTGCCGAACGCGCGCCGCGGACGGAGCCATGGACGAGCTGATCACGGAATTCATCGCCGAGACCCGCGATATGCTCGAGGTGCTGTCGGGGCAGGTGGTCGCCTGGGAAGCCGCGCCGCGTGACCGGGAGCGGCTCGACGAGATCTTTCGCTTCGTCCACACCGTCAAGGGAAATTGCGGCTTTTTCGACCTGCCGCGCATCGAGGCACTGAGTCACGCCGCGGAGGACGCCCTCGCCGAGGTA
>JALYHK010000210.1 GCA_030776605.1 Pseudomonadota bacterium | reverse complement strand
GCTCCAGGCCTGGCTCGATGACACCGCCGGCGAGGCGGGCGACCGGCTGGTGGTGATGCACGGCATCTCGTCGCGGGTGCTGCGCGGGCTGCTCACCGGGGCGCCGCGCCGCACCGAATGCCGGGCGCCGGTCGCCGACCCCATCCCGCAGGGGAGCGTCGCCTGCGTCGAGGACGGCCGCGAGACCGTGCTCGCCTAGCAAAACCGCCCTTCCGCACCTACATAGCGCGGCTCATGACAGCCGCGATGACCATCCCCGGCCACATCGACCCGGTGCCCGTGCCGCGCCACGCTCCCGCGGAGGGCGACGCGCGCCTCGACCTCGTCGGCCTGAACCGCGAGGCGATCCGCGCCGCGCTCGCCGATGCCGGGCTCGACGAGCGGCAGGCGAAGCTCAGGGCCAAGCAGCTCTGGCATCAGATCTATAACCGCGGCGCCACGTCCTTCGAGGCGATGAGCGACATCGCCAAGCCGCAGCGCGCTTGGCTGGCGGAGCGGTTCCGCATCGGCCGCCCCCAAGTGGCGCTCGAGCAGGTCTCCATCGACGGGACCAGGAAGTGGCTGCTGAGGACCCGCGACGGCCACGATTTCGAGATGGTGTTCATCCCCGACGCCGACCGCGGCACCTTGTGCGTCTCCAGTCAGGTCGGCTGCACCCTCAACTGCCGCTTCTGCCATACCGGGACGATGCGCCTGGTGCGCAACCTCACCCCCGGCGAGATCGTCGGCCAGGTGATGCTGGCGCGCGACGCGCTCGGCGAATGGCCGTCGCAGCCGGAAGGCCGCATGCTGTCGAACATCGTGATGATGGGGATGGGCGAGCCGCTCTACAATTTCGACAATGTGCGCGATGCGCTCAGGATCGTGATGGACGGCGACGGCCTCGGCCTCTCGCGCCGCCGCATCACCCTCTCCACCTCAGGCGTGGTGCCAATGATGGCGCGCGCCGGCGAGGAGATCGGGGTGAATCTGGCCGTCTCGCTCCATGCCGTGACCAAGGAGGTGCGGGACGAGATCGTCCCGCTCAACCGCAAATATGGGATCGACGAGCTGCTCGAGGCCTGCGCCGCATACCCCGGCGCCCACAACGCCCGGCGTATCACCTTCGAATATGTGATGCTGAAGGGCAAGAACGACAGCGATGCCGACGCCCGCGAACTGGTGCGCCTCATCCGCAAGCACCGGCTCCCGGCGAAGGTCAATCTGATCCCGTTCAACCCCTGGCCCGGCGCGCCCTACGAATGTTCCGCCGAGGAGCGCGTGCGGCGCTTCTCCGAGATCATCTTCGAGGCCGGCATCTCCGCGCCGATCCGCCGCCCGCGCGGGCGCGACATCATGGCCGCCTGCGGGCAGCTCAAGTCCGCCGCGGGGAAGAAGAGCCGCGCCGAGCTCGACCGCATGGCCGCCGAGAAGCAGGCCGCGCTCGCCTGAGGCGGCGGGGGCCTTTTCGTGCCGGTTTCAACGCTTTGTAAAGCGGCGGCGCGGCCTTATGGTCCGACCGTGCTCGAGCGCCCGCGCAGCCTTGCTCCGACCCCGGAAGTCCGCCAGGGCGAGGATCCGCCGCGCACGCGCGAGCGCGTCGCCGGCTTCGACTGGGGGGCGAATCCGCTGGGGCCGCGCGAGAACTGGCCCCCGGCGCTCCGCCAGGCCGTCGACCTGTGCCTGCGCGCGAGTGTGCCGACGGCGGTCTATTGGGGCGATGATCTGCGGCTGCTCTACAATGACGCATTCGCGCCGGTGCTGCGCGAGCGCCACCCCGATGCGCTGGGCCGGCCCGCCGCCGAAGTCTGGTACGATCTGTGGGACCTCATCCGCCCGCAGTTCGACGAGGCCATCGCTTCGGGCGAAGGCGTGTCGGTCTACGAGCAGATGCTGCCGATGCGCCGCGGCGACCTCGTCGAAGAAACCTATTGGAACTACAGCCTGACGCCGATCGTCGGCGAGGACGGCGCGCCGGTCGGCATCCTCAACCAGGGGATCGAGATCACGAAGGCCCTGCTCGCCGAGCGGCGGCTCTCGTTCCAGGTCAAGCTCGCCGACCGGCTGCGTCGCATCGGTGATCCGGAGGAGGTGAAGCGCGCGGCCACCGAGATGCTCGGCGAATATCTCGGCGCGGCGCGGGTCGGCTATGCGGAGATCGATGAGGCTGAAGGGACGGTCTCGGTGCGCAGCGACTGGACGCGCGACGCGGCGACCGCGAGCCTCGGCGGCCAGAGCGGCGTGATCAGGTCGTTCGGGGACGAGGCGCTCGCCTTCCTGCGAACCGGCGAGGTGCTCGCGGTTCCGGACATCCGCGCCCTGCCGCTCCGCAGCATTGAGCGCACCGACGCCTGGGAGGCGCTCGGCGTGCGCGCGGTGATCACCGTGCCGCTGGTCCGCGAAGGCGCGCTCAAGGCCCTGCTCTATGTGCACGAGCCGGTGCCGCGCTACTGGCGGCGCTCGGAGGCGGCGATCGCCCGCGACGTCGCCGAGCGCACCTGGGCGGCGGTCGAGCGCGCCCAGGCCGAGCAGTCGCTGCGCGCCAGCGAGGACCATTACCGCCATACCGTCGAGCTCAATCCGCAGGTCACCTGGACCGCTCTCCCAGACGGGAAGCTCGACCGGATCGCGCCGCGCTGGGGGAGTGGACCGGAAATCCGGGAATTCGCGGGCGCTGGCTCGAGGGCATCCACGCCGACGACCGGGAGCGCATGCTCGCGGCGTGGCGCCGCAGCCTCGAGACCGGCGAGCGCTACGACATCGAGCACCGGATCTGCCGCCGCGACGGCAGCTGCCGCTGGGCGCGCACCCGCGCCTTCCCCCGCCGCGACGACGATGGCGACATCCTGCTGTGGTATGGATCGACGGAGGACATCCACGAGCGCAAGCTTGCCGAGGAGCGGCAGCGGCTGCTGATCAACGAGCTCAACCATCGGGTGAAGAACATGCTCGCCACGGTGCAGGCGATCGCCTTCCAGACGCTGAAGGACGACGTCGCCGTCGCCGAGGCGCGGGCGCGCTTCGAGGCCCGGCTGATGGCGCTTTCCCGTGCCCACAGTCTCCTCACCGGCCAGAATTGGGAAGGCGCGCCGCTGGAGCAGGTCGTGCGCGATTCGATCGATTATCTCGCCGAGGACCGCGACCGCTTCGCGATCGAGGGCGAGGCGGTCTGGGTGGGTCCGCGCGCGGCGCTCGCCCTCTCGCTCGCCTTCCACGAGCTCAGCACTAATGCGGCCAAATATGGGGCGCTCTCGAACGGGCGCGGGCGTGTCTCGATCCGTTGGGAAAAGCGCGGCGACCTGCTCCGGATCGACTGGCGCGAGAGCGGGGGACCGCCGGTTGCGCAGCCCAGCCGGCGCGGCTTCGGCTCGCGGCTGCTCGAGCGCCGCCTCGCCGCCGACCTCGGCGGATCCGCCCGGCTCAGCTTCGAGCCCGAGGGGCTGGCCTGCGCGATCGAGGCGGCGCTCGCCGTCGTCGCCGCCAAAGAGGCGGAGCTTGGCTGACAGACGCCTGCGCGTCCTCATCGTCGAGGACGAGATGCTGGTCGCGATGAACATCGAGGACATGCTGCTCGGCCTTGGTCACGAGGTGG
>JALYHK010000209.1 GCA_030776605.1 Pseudomonadota bacterium | reverse complement strand
CCGCCTGCCCGACCCAGGCGAGGATCGCCGCGTCGGCAAGCCCGGCGAACAGCGCCGCGGCGGCGATGCCGGCGCCGTTGCGCCGCCGCCACGCCGTCCAGCCGAAGAGCAGGAGGAGCAGCCCGAGCAGCGCGAGGCTGACCGGCGCGGGCAGGACGATCAGCTGCCGGCCCACCAGGTCCATGTAATGCCGCTCGCCCTCCGCCCCGGACGGGCGGCCGCCGGCCATGTCCGCGATGACCGCCAGCGCCTGCTCGCCCATGTGCTGGACGCTGCGCGGCTCGAGCGCGGCGAGCGTATCACCGGCGCTGTGGTAGCGGGTCTCGTTGCCGATGATCGCGAAGTTGAGCGTCGTCCAGCCCCGCTCCTCGAAGACGGCGACGTCGGTCGAATTGGGGATCAGCCGGTAGAAGTCGCTGTTGAGCGAATTGGCGACCGGCCGATCGACGGCGCGCGAGAAGTGGGCGATGGCGGCGCCGTTCGGCCGGCTCGTCTCGAACATCACCGCCGGGCCTTCGACGCCGCGGGCTTCGAGATTGACCAGCGCCTCGACCTGGGCCGCGAGCGGGTCGCGCTCGACGAAGGCGCGGGCGCCGAGCAGCCCGACCTCCTCGCCTTCGGTGATGAGCAGGGTCACCGGGCGGGCGAGCGGCTGCTCGCGCAGCAAAGCGGCGGTTTCGAGCAGCACGGCGATGCCGATGCCGTCGTCGGCGGCGCCAGGCCCGACGGGGCTGCTGTCGTAATGGGCGGCGGCGAGGACGTGTCGCCCCCCGGCCGCGCCGATCGTCGCGACGAGGTTGCGCACCCGCGCGCAACTCACCGCGCGATTGCGGCGGACGCTGTTGCAGGCGAAGTCGTCGCTGACCCGCGGCTCGATCCCGAGCGCGCGCAGCTCGGCGACGATCCGCTCCCGCACCGCATCGTTCGCCGCGCTGTCGACGGGGTGGGGCTCGCCGGGGCCGAGGATGCGTTCGAGCCGCGCCATCGCGCGCACCGCGTCGAAGCCGCCGCGCTCGAGCTGCTGATCCGGCGCCGCTGCCAGCTGCCCCTTCAGGGCAAAGGCGACGATCAGCAGCAGCAGCGCGCCCGCGAGGATCCAGCCTCGTTTCATCTTGTCCCCCGTGCCCGCGTCGCCATATCGCTTTCGCCGCGCGCTTGCGATACCGGCGGCGGCCTGGAGACTTGGACATGGGTTATCGGGTGGTGGTCGTCGGCGCGACCGGCAACGTCGGGCGCGAGATGCTCAACATCCTCGCCGAGCGTCAGTTTCCGCTCGACGAGCTGGCGGCGGTCGCCTCGCCGCGCTCGACCGGAGACCTGATCGATTTCGGGGACTCCGGGCGCGAGCTCAGGGTCAGGAACATCGAGCATTTCGACTTCTCCGGCTGGGACATCGCCTTGTTCGCCGCCGGCTCGGAAGCCTCGAAGAGCTATGCGCCCAAGGCGGCCGAGGCCGGCTGCACCGTGATCGACAACAGTTCGCTGTTCCGGATGGACCCGGACGTGCCGCTGATCGTGCCGGAGGTGAACCCGGAGGCGATCGACGGCTACCGGCGCCGGAACATCATCGCCAACCCGAACTGCTCGACGGCCCAGCTGGTCGTCGCGCTGAAGCCGCTCCACGACCATGCCCGGATCAAGCGCGTCGTCGTCGCGACTTACCAGTCGGTCTCCGGCGCGGGCAAGGCGGGGATGGACGAGCTGTTCGAGCAGAGCCGAAACATCTTCGTGGGCGACCCGAGCGATCCGTCCTTCTTCCCCAAGCAGATCGCGTTCAACGTCATCCCCCACATCGACTCCTTCCTCGAGGACGGCTCGACCAAGGAGGAATGGAAGATGATGGTCGAGACGAAGAAGATCCTCGATCCGTCGCTCAAGCTGGCCGCGACCTGCGTCCGCGTCCCCGTCTTCGTCGGTCATTCGGAAGCGGTGAACATCGAGTTCGAGAAGGAGATTTCGGCGAAGAAGGCGCAGGCGCTCCTCCGGCAGGCGCCGGGCGTGATGCTCGTCGACAAGCGCGAGGACGGCGGCTACGTGACGCCGGTCGAATGCGTCGGCGAATATGCGACCTACGTCAGCCGCGTCCGCGAGGACCCGACGGTCGAGAACGGCCTCAGCCTCTGGTGCGTCTCCGACAACCTCCGCAAGGGCGCCGCCCTCAACGCCGTCCAGATCGCCGAGCTGCTCGGGCGGAAACACCTGAAGAAGGCGGCTTGAGCCTCTGATAGCATAATGCTATCATCATTGTATGGCGCAGGCATTGATCCGCAACCTCGACGAGGATCTACTCGCCGCCTATCGGGAGGCGGCGGAGGCCAACAAAAGATCCCTGGAGGCCGAACTGCGGGAGGCGCTGAAGCGCGCGCGGCCGCTCAGCCCGGCCGCGATCCATAAGGCCCAGGCGCGCTTCGCCGAGATCAGGGCGATGACTCCGGACGTGCCGCAAACGCCGAGCGAGCAGCTGGTGAGGGAAGACCGGGACCACGGCCATTGACGGTGGTCGTCGATGCGAGCGTGGCCGTCAAATGGGCAGTCTCGGAGAACGGCAGCGAAGCTGCGGCAAGTCTGCTTTCGCAGCCCCTCGTCGCACCCGATCTGTTCCTCGCCGAGTTCGGCAACGCGCTTGCGAAGAAGGTGCGTCGCCGCGAGATCGCGCGGGAGCAGGCGTGGCAGGCGCTTGAGGAGGGGAGAGGCCGAGTCGAGATCATCCCGTCGGCCGGTCTGCTGGCACCCGCCTTCGAGCTGTCCCTGGCCCTCCACCACAGCATCTACGACTGTTTTTATGTGGCCCTGGCTGAAGCCCTGGACCGGCCTGTCATCACGGCCGATGTCGTATTGGTGGCGAAGGTGAGGGAAGCGGGCATGGGGGCGCGGATCCTTCGATTGGGAGAAGCTGTCGATGAGTGAGGAGATGATGGGCGGCTGCGCCTGCGGGCGGGTGCGCTACAGGGCGCGGGTCGCAGGCGACGACGCCTATCTCTGCCATTGCCGGATGTGCCAGCGCGCGACCGGCGGCGTCTCCGTGGCCTTCAAGAATCTCAAGAAGGCGGACGTGACCTGGCTCGCCGAGCCCGACTGGTACAAGAGCTCGGCGATCGCCCGCCGGCCCTATTGCCGCGAGTGCGGCACCTCGCTCGGCTTCGAATATCCGGACAGCGCCAACATGGACCTGACGATCGGCTCGTTCGACGATCCGTCGCGCTTCCGCCCGACCTTCCATTTCGGCGTCGAGAGCATGCACCGCCCCTGGCTCAACAGCGAAGGCCTTCCCGAGCATCGGGTGACGGACAACAAGAAGACGGTCGAGCGTTGGGTGAAAGCGATAGGGAAGCTGCCCGACTGACGGGGAACCGACGCCGTCGACATGGAACAACCGATCTCCACCCATTGCTTCACCGCGCCGGACAGGACCGTCCTCGCCTGGCACGAGCTGGGCGAGGGGAGGCCGGTGGTGCTGCTCCACGGCCTCTTTTCCGACAGCGCCACCAACTGGGTGAAGTTCGGCCATGCCGCCGCGATCGCCTCGCGCGGGCTGCGCGTGATCATGCCGGACCTGCGCGCCCACGGCGAGAGCGCCAAACCGCAT
>JALYHK010000208.1 GCA_030776605.1 Pseudomonadota bacterium | reverse complement strand
GCGCCAAGCCCTGTCGCGGCTCGAGCAGGAGCTCGCCGGCCGCAGCGGCCGGATCGCCGCCGCGCGGGCCGACCTCAACCGCATCGAAAGCGAGCTGGAGCTGCAGCGCGCGGATGTCGCCGGCGCCCGCGCCGAGCTCGCAGGCGCCGCCGCCGCCGAGGAAAATGCCGCGGC
Source organism: Pseudomonadota bacterium (assembly GCA_030776605.1). Classification (GTDB taxonomy): domain Bacteria; phylum Pseudomonadota; class Alphaproteobacteria; order Sphingomonadales; family Sphingomonadaceae; genus Allosphingosinicella. The sequence continues at coordinate 3,436 of JALYHK010000208.1, read as the reverse complement.
CATCCTCGTCACCGCCGCCGCAGCCGGCACCGTCACCGGCATCACCGTCCATCCGGGCGATGCGGTAGGGCCGGACCGGCCGCTGCTCTCGATCGTGCCGGCGGGAACGCGGCTGCAGGCGAGGATCGAAGTGCCGCCCGCCGCGGTCGGGTTCATCGAGGCAGGGCAGACGATCCGTGTCGCGGTCGATGCCTTTCCATATGCGACCTACGGCACCGTCGATGCCCGCGTCGATTCGGTCTCGGCAGCCGCGGTGCCGGTCGCGAACGCCGACGGCTCGGCCGGCGAGGCCTTCCTGGTCCTCGCGACCTTGGCTGCCGATGCGCTTCCCGCCTTCGGACAGCCGCAGCCGCTGCGGCCCGGGATGACGGTGAGCGCGCGCATCACGACCCGCTCGCGCTCGCTCGCCGAATGGCTGTTCGAGCCGCTCTACGCGGTGGCGCGGCGATGAACGCGCCGGTCCGCTTCGAGACCGCCTTTTTCCCACGGCGGCGGATCAGGCCGATCCGCCAGGCCGAGGTGACCGAATGCGGCCTCGCCTCGCTGGCGATGATCGCCAACTTCTGGGGTCACGATCTCGATCTCAGCGCGCTCCGGCGCCGCTTCGGCGTCTCCTCGCGCGGCATCGGCCTTAAGCAGCTGATGGAGACCGCCGACGCGCTCGGCTTCGCGCCTCGCCCGCTCAAGGTCGGCCTCGACGGCCTCTCGGCGGTCCAGCTGCCGGCGATCCTCCACTGGGACATGGATCATTTCGTCGTCCTCGAGCGAGCGACGAGGACGCGGGCCTATATCGTCGACCCCGCGAAGGACGGCCGCTGGCACGACCGCGCCTCGCTTTCGCGGCACTTCACCGGCGTCGCGCTCGAGCTCCGCCCGGCGCGCGACTTCGCGCCCGAGCGCGAACGCCGGCCGCTGAAGCTCACTCAATTGTGGAGCGGCGCGACCGGGCTCAAGCGCTCGATCGCCCAGGCCGCGATCCTCAGCCTGGTGCTGCAGGCACACGTGCTCGCCGCGCCCTATCTGCTCCAGCTGGCGATCGATACCGCCCTTCCGGCGCTCGATGCCGATCTGATGACGGTGCTCGCCGTCGGCTTCGGCCTGTTCGCCATCGTCAACGCCGTCGCCTACATGCTGCGCTCCTTCGTGCTGCTGGTGTCCGGCACCGCTTTGTCGTTCGGCATCGCGTCGAATGTCGCGCGGCGGCTGATGCGGCTGCCGGTCGGCTGGTTCGAGAAGCGCAGCGTCGGCGACATATTGTCGCGCTTCCAGTCGGTGATCCCGATCCAGAAGCTGCTCACCGAAAGCGCTGCGGCGGCGCTGATCGACGGCGTGCTCGCGCTGCTCACGCTGGCGCTGATGCTGGCTTACTCGCCGCTGCTGACGCTGATCCCGCTCGCCTCGGTGCTGATCTACGCAGCCTTCCGCGCGCTCACCCTCGCCGCGGAGCGCAATGCCGAGACCGAGCGGATCGCCGCGCTCGGGCGCGAGCAGACGGCGATAATCGAGACGCTGCGCGGCATCGTTACCCTCCGCCTCGCCGGCCGCGAGACGCTGCGCCACGCGGTCTGGCAGAATCGCCTCTCCGAAGCGCTCGGCGCGACCTTCGCCCACGAGCGCATCCAGGTCTATCAGGCGACCGTCTCGACCCTGCTCTGGGCGATCGAGATCGTCGCCATCGTCTGGCTCGCGGTGCAGATGAGTATCGCCGGCGGCTTCACCGTCGGCATGATTTTTGCCTTCCTCGCCTACCGGATGCAGTTCGCGATGGCGACCAAGTCGCTGATCGACAAGTCGACCGAGTTCCGGATGCTCGGCCTCCATCTCGACCGCATCTCGGACATCGCGCTCACCGAGGAGGACCGCGGCTTTTCCGAGCCCGCCGCCCAGCCGCAGCCGTTCCGCGGCGAAATCGAGCTGCGGGGCGTCACTTACGCCTACGGCATCCACGACCCGGAGGTGCTGAAGGGCGTCGACCTCCACATCCGCCCCGGCGAGCATGTCGCGATCACCGGCCCCTCCGGCGGCGGCAAGACGACGCTGACCAAGATCCTGCTCGGCCTGCTCGAGCCGATCGCCGGCGAAGTGCTGGTGGACGGGGTGCCGCTCGCCCGCTACGGCCGGCGCGCCTATCGCGAGAATGTCGCCGCCGTGCTCCAGGACGACGTGCTGTTCGCCGGCACCATCGCCGACAATGTCGCGGGCTTCGAGCCGATCGACCAGGAGCGGCTCTACGAGGCGCTGCGCGCCGCCGCCATCGCCGAGGACGTGGAGGCGATGCCGATGTGCCACCTCACTCTGGTCGGCGACATGGGCTCGACGCTGTCCGGCGGTCAGATCCAGCGCATCCTGCTGGCCCGCGCGCTCTACCGCCGCCCGCGCCTGCTGCTGATGGACGAAGGCACCGCCCATCTCGACGCCGAGCACGAGAAGAAGGTCAACGAGGCGATCGCCGCAATGGGAGTGACCCGCATCGTCGTCGCCCACCGCAGCGAGACGCTCGCCTGCGCCGAGCGCGTGGTCGTGCTTCGCGACGGCCGCGCCGTCCCGGCCGAGGCGGCCGCCCCGCGCGCGTAAGGGAAATCGCAACACCTCCCTTCTAGAGCGGTAACCAAGAGCCGGCGGCGGGAGAGCCGCGATTTTCCGGCAGCGGCGGGGAACCGAGCTCGAATGCTGATCCGCATTGCAGACCTGTTCACCCGCCGCGCATGGGCGATCATCCTGGCGCTGGCCGTGATCGCTGGCGTCACCGCCGCGGTGTGGGGATGGGCGACGCCGATCGAGCACCGGCTCGAGGGCGCCCGCCATTCCCTCTTCAGCAAGCCTCCCTCGGGCGAGACGGTGATCGTGGAGATCGATGCGCGCAGCCTCGCCGAGGTGCAGGCATGGCCTTGGCCGCGCAGCGTCCACGGCCGCCTGGTGGATCGGCTGCGCCAGGCCGGGGCCCGGCAGGTCGTCTTCGACATCGACTTCACCTCGCCTGCCGCCGATCCCGATCAGGACCGCGCCTTCGCGGCCGCCCTCGCCCGCGCGCCCGGACTGGTGGTCCTCCCCGGCCTGCTCGAAAATGTCGACGGCCATTTCGGCACCCGCACCGAGGCGCTGCCGAGCGAGCCGCTGCGGCCGCACGTGCGGATCGGCACGATCTGGATCCGGCTCGATGAGGACATGCTCGCCCGCCGCCTCCCCCACAGCGCGCAGATCGCCGGCGAGCAGCGGCCCTCGCTCGCCGCCGTCCTCGCCGACCGCCCGAGCGACCGGCGCGACGACATCATCCTGGACTGGTCGATCGACCCCGCCGCCTTCCCGAGGATCAGTTACTCCGACGTCCTCGCCGGCCGCTTCGATCCCGCCTTCTTCCGCGGCCGCAACGTGCTCGTCGGCGGCACGTCGAGCACGATGGGCGACCGCTTCGTCGCGCCCACCCACGATTATATCC
>JALYHK010000207.1 GCA_030776605.1 Pseudomonadota bacterium | reverse complement strand
GTGCGGAACGGCCCCTTGAGCGGCGTTGCAAGATCGAGCGCCGGATCGGCGAGCGCGGCGGCGGCCGCCCTGTCCAGCCAGGGCGCGCGCAGGATTCTGACCGGCCCGGTGGGGACGGCGTCGCGCTGGTTGGCGAGCTTTAGCGTCGCGGCGCGGTTGCCGGAGATCAGCAGGTCGGCAGGTCCCCCGGCGTCGAAAGCGGCGAGCGCCTCCTCGCCGGCCGTCTCGACGGCGAGGTAGGCGCGGCCGTCGACCGCGACCGGCTCCCCCCGCCTCAGCGCCTCGATCGCGCGGGCGACGTCGCGGGCGTCTCGGCGCCCCCCGCTCAAATGCGGAACTCGGTCACCAGCGGCACGTGGTCGGACGGCCGCGCCCAGCCGCGGCAGGGCTCGTGGACCTTGTGCGCCACCGCGAGCGCGGCGACGTCCCTCGTCGCCCACATATGGTCGAGCCGGCGGCCGCGGTCGTTCCTGGTCCAGTCCGGCGAGCGGTAGCTCCACCAGGTGTAGAGCCGGCCGGGCGCGGGATGGAAACGGCGGCCGAGGTCCACCCACTCGTTGCTCTGCTGCAGCCGGCCGAGCGCCTCGACCTCGACCGGCGTGTGGCTGACGACGTTGATCAGCGCCTTGTGGCTCCACACGTCGCATTCGAGCGGGGCGATGTTGAAGTCGCCGACCAGCAGCGTCGGCGCGCAGCAGCTCTCGGACCAGCGGGTCATCCTCTCGACGAAGTCGAGCTTTTGGCCGAATTTCGGATTCTCCAAGCGGTCGGGCACGTCGCCCCCCGCGGGCACATAGACGTTCTCGATCCGGATGCCGCAATCGAGCCGGACGCCCACGTGCCGCGCCTCGCCGTTCGCCTGCCAGTCGAAGCGGTCGTCCTCGCGCATCGGCAGTTTGCTGAGGATCGCGACGCCGTGGTGCATGCGCTGGCCGCACAGGATCTGGTGATTGTAGCCGAGGCGGCGGAACAGCCCTTCGGGAAAGTCGCAGTCGACGACCTTCGTCTCCTGCAGGCACAGGATGTCGGGCGATTCCTCGCGCAGGAAGCGTTCGACCAGGTCGGTTCGGGCCCGGATCGAGTTGATGTTCCAGGAGGCGATCTTGAGAAACAGAGGCATGGCGGCCACTTAGCGGCCGCAGCCGCGGCTGTCGATGTTTCGGGCCCGGGCGGCAAACGGAAAGGCCCCCGCTCCGGGGGCATGGAGCGGGGGCCAACCAAGCGTTCTTCGACGCGAGGTCAATTGCCGGGCCGGCTCGGGGAACAGGGGGAAAACCCGAACGGCAAGCCCGCAATTGAGGCCTGTCTTCTAGCCTGCTCTACCTGTCGCGAGCATGAATGGTGCCGGCTTCGATCAGCCGCGCGGGCCCCGCCGCCGGCGCGGATCGGTATAGCGGAAGGCGCTGTCCGCGACCGGCACGTTGAAGCGCTGGTTCGAAAGCTGGATGGTCGTGCGGTTGTTCTGCGCATCGAGCGTCGTCCAGCCCTGCAGGATCAGCCCGGCGGGCGCGCTGGCTACCTTCGCAAAGGCGATGGTGATCGTGCCGAACTCGCGGCGCTGTGGGTCGCGCGCCTGGACCATCAGCACCTGATCGTCGTTGCGCGTGACGCGGGCGAAGCGCGAGAGGTCCTGGTTCGGGTTGAGCAGGACCGAAAGCGGCGAATCGTTGATCGGCCAGCGCGAGACCTGGTTGACGTCATAGTCGATCATGGTGAGCGCGCGGCCGTCGCCGACCACCAGCATGTTGGCGGTGCGGCCGTAGTCGAAGCGGATGCGGCCGGGGCGCTTCAGCGTCAGCGTCCCGCTCAGCGTCTGGCCGCCGCGGCCGGTCTGGCGGAAGTTGGCGGTCATCGTATCGACGGCGCGCAGGTGCGCCTGCACCTGGGCGAGACCGTTGGCCTGGGCGCTGGCGGGCGCCGGCGCGACCGCAGCGGCAAGCGCGAGCGGAGCGGCGGCGAGGGCGAGCGCGCGGAAAGGCAACATGGCAACGAACCTCCATTGGATCAGATTGTGCGGGAATATGGGGTCGACCGCTTGAATGCGCACTGAACCCGCCAGTTCCGCGCCGTTCAGGGTCAGCCCAGCGGCCGGCCCTCGGGATCGACGAGCACCTCCCGCCGGCCGACATGGTCGGGCGGGCTGACGATGCCGTCCTTCTCCATCCGCTCGATCAGCCGCGCGGCATTGTTGTAGCCGACCCTGAGCTGGCGCTGGAGGTAGGAGGTCGAGGCCTTCTGGCTCTCCGCCACCGTCTGCACCGCCTTGCGGTAGAGCTGGGTCTCGGCGTCGTCCTCGCCGAGCGGCTGGCCCTCGAACATGTAGCCGCCGTCCTCCGGCTCTTCGGTGACCGCCTGGACGTAGTCGGGCCGGCCCTGCGCGCGCCAGTGGTCGGCCACCGCCCGCACCTCCTCGTCGGTGACCAGCGGCCCGTGGACGCGGGCGATCTGCTTGCCGCCGGGCATGTAGAGCATGTCGCCCTTGCCGAGCAGCTGCTCGGCGCCCTGCTCGCCGAGGATGGTGCGCGAATCGATCTTGGAGGTGACGGCGAAGCTGATCCGGGTGGGCAGGTTGGCCTTGATCACGCCGGTGATGACGTCGACCGACGGGCGCTGGGTCGCCATGATCAGGTGGATGCCGGCGGCGCGCGCCTTCTGGGCGAGGCGCTGGATCAGGAACTCCACTTCCTTGCCCGCCGTCATCATCAGGTCTGCGAGCTCGTCCACGATCACCACGATCTGCGGCAGCACCTCGTAATCCAGCTCCTCATGCTCGTAGCGCGGCTGGCCGGTGTCGGGATCGTAGCCGGTCTGCACCCGCCGCCCGAGCGCCTGGCCCTTCATCCGCGCTTCGCGCACCTTGGCGTTGAAGCTGGAGAGCTGGCGCACGCCCACGGAGGCCATCATCCGGTAGCGCTCCTCCATCTGCTCGACCGTCCATTTGAGCGCGCGGATCGCCTTGGCCGGCTCGGTGACCACCGGCGAGAGCAGGTGCGGGATGTCCTCGTAGACGCTGAGCTCGAGCATCTTGGGATCGATCAGGATCATTTTGCACTGCTCGGGCGTCAGCCGGTAGAGCAGCGACAGGATCATGCAGTTGAGGCCGACCGACTTGCCCGAGCCGGTGGTGCCGGCGACGAGCAGGTGGGGCATCGGCGCGAGGTCGGCGACCACCGGATCGCCGGCGATGTTCTTGCCGAGCACGATCGGCAGCTGCGCCACCTGGTCCTCGAACGCGTGGCTCGCGATCAGCTCGGAAAGGGTCACCATCTCCCGCCTGGCGTTCGGCAGCTCGATGCCGATCACGCTCCGGCCCGGGATCGTCGCCACGCGGGCGGAGAGCGCCGACATGTTGCGGGCGATGTCGTCGGCGAGCTGGATGACGCGGCTCGCCTTGATCCCGCTCGCCGGCTCGAGCTCGTACATGGTCACCACGGGTCCGGGCCGGACCTCGACGATCTCGCCCTTGACCGAAAAGTCGTCGAGCACCGATTCGAGCAGCCGCGCGTTGCGCTCGAGCGCCGCCTTGTCGAGCGCGCCGCCGAGCGGCGGCGGCGGCGGGTTGAGCAGGTCGACGGTGGGGAGGGTGTAGCTGTCCCCGAGCGCCAGCGACG
>JALYHK010000206.1 GCA_030776605.1 Pseudomonadota bacterium | reverse complement strand
CGCAGGCGCGCTGGCTGCTCCAGAACCCGTCGGTAAACGTCACCGTCGAGGGCCATGCCGACGAGCGCGGCACCCGCGAATATAATCTCGCGCTCGGCGAGCGCCGCGCCAATTCGGTGCGCAACTATCTCGACTCGCGCGGGGTCGCGTCGCGCCGGATGACGACGATCAGCTGGGGCAAGGAGCGGCCCGAGGTCGAAGGCTCGTTCGAGGCCGCCTGGGCGCAGAACCGGCGCGCGGTGACCGTCGTTCCCGACTGACCGCCCTCGCCGCCGCGGGGGGCCGTGCGGGGGCTGACGCGGCGCCGGGGGTCAGACGGCTTTGAGCGCTTGATCGAAGTCGGCGATCAGGTCGTCGGCATCCTCGACGCCGATCGAGATGCGCACCAGATTGTCGGTGATGCCGAGCGCGCGCTTGCGCTCGTCGGGGACGGAGAGGTGGGTCATCGCCGCGGGGTGGCTGGCGAGCGTCTCGGTGCCGCCGAGGCTGACGGCGAGATGGGCGATCTGGAGCGCATCGAGGAAGGCGAAGGCCTCCTTCTCGCCCCCCTTCAGATAGAGCGAGAAGGTCGAGCCGGCGCCGGTGCAGTGGCGGCGGTAGATGTCGGCCTGGCGCTCGTCGCTCCCCTCCTGGAGAAAGCCGAGATAGCCGACGCTCTCGACCTTCGGGTGATCGCGGAAGAAGGCGCAGACCTTGGCGGCGTTCTCGCCGGCGCGCGTCATCCGCAGCTCGAGCGTCTCCAGCGAGCGCAGCAGCATCCAGGCGGTGTTCGGATCGGTGATCGTGCCGATGGTGTTGCGCAGCATGCGGATCGGGTCGATCAGCGCCTTGGCGCCGACGACGCCGCCGGCGACCAGATCGGAATGTCCGCCCGCATATTTGGTCAGCGAATAGATGGAGAGGTCGGCGCCGTGATCGAGCGGATGGTGCCAGAGCGGCCCCAGGAATGTGTTGTCGATGGCGATCGGCGGGCGCTCGTCGTCGAACACGGCGGCGCGGGCGGCGGCGACGGCCTGGACGTCGACCAAAGCGTTGGTCGGGTTGGCGGGGCTTTCGAGATAGACGAGCGGGACTCGGCCCATCTCCTTGGCGCGCCCCATCACCGCCTCGATCTCCTCGCGGGTCGCGCCGGCAGGGAAATCGAGCCAGGCGACGCCGAAGCGGCCGAGGACGCGGCCGATCAGCGTCTCGGTGGCGGCATAGAGGGGGCCCGAATGGACGATGACGTCGCCGGGCTGGACGAAGGTGAGCAGCAGGGTGGCGATCGCCGACATGCCCGAGGAGAAGGAGAGCGCGTCCTCGGCGTCCTCCCAGACGCCGAGCCGGTCCTCGAGTATCTCCTGGTCTGGGCCGTTGAAACGCGAATAGATCAGCCCCTCGGCGCCGCCGGGGCGCTTGCCGGTAACGCCCTCGAAGTGGCGCTTGCCCGCCGCCGCGCTCTCGAAGACGAAGGTGGAGGTGAGGAAGATCGGCGGCTTCAGCGCCCCTTCGGAGAGCGCCGGATCGTAGCCGTGGCCCATCATCAGCGTCGAGGGCTTCAGACGCCGGCCGCCGACCTCGAGCACGTCGGGCTTGGGCCTGCGCCGCGGGGTCGTGCCGGTGAGATCGGATTCGTCCTCGTTGCGCATCGATGGCCTCCCTAGGTGTCCGTTCGCTCCGGGCGAAGCCGAGGAGCGCAGCGAGAAGTCCGGCCTCGGCTGCGCGCGGCCTTGCGTCTCGACTTCGCTCGACGCGAACGGAGCGGGCGAAGAAGCCCTAGCCGATCAAGCCCGCGATGATCCAGACGATGCCGACCATGATCGGGACGCCGGCGAGATCGAGGATCAGCCCGGCCTTCAGCATCCGCGGCAGCGCGATGTGCCCCGTCGCCCAGGCGATGGCGTTGGGGCCGGTGCCGGAAGGGAGCATGAACCCCCAGCTCGCCGCCATCGCCGCCGGCAGCGCGAGCAGGACCGGATCGATGCCGATCGCGGCGACCATGCCGGCGACGACCGGGAGGACGCCGCTCGCAGTGGCGACGTTGGAGGCGAATTCGGTCACCAGGACGACGATCGCGACGAGGACGAGCGCGATGACGAGCGGGTGCACGGCGCGAAGCGGCTGGAGCGCGACCCCGAGCCATTCGGCGAGCCCCGATTGGCCGATCCCGGCGGCGAGCGCGAGGCCGCCGCCGAACATCATGATCACGCCCCAGGGGGCGCGATTCGCCTCCTCCCAATTGAGGATGGCGCGGCCGGTGCCGTCCGGGATGACGAACAGCAGCAGCGCGCCCGCGATGGCGATCGTGCCGTCGGTGAGGCTGTCGCGCGGCAGGTAGGGCGTCAGGAACGGGAGCGCGACCCAGGCCGCGACCACGGCGGCGACGAGCGGGACGAGGCACCTTTCGGCGACGCTCCACGGCCGCATCTCGCCGATGCCGCCGCGGGCTGCGACCGCGTCGAAATCCTCCGGCCGCACCTTCTGGACCCGCAGCAGGATCAGCCAGGCGAGGGGGATCGACAGCGCGACCAGCGGCAGGCCGTAGATCGCCCAGCTGAGGAAATCGATGCGGGTGCCGGTCGAGCGCTCGATGATCCCCGCCGCGATCGCGTTGGTCGGCGAGCCGACCAGGGTGCCGAGGCCGCCGATGGAGGCGGCGAAGGCGATGCCCATCGCCAGCGCGCCGGGGAAGCCGCCGGTCTCGCCAGGCTCGGTGCCGGCAGCGCGCAGCACGGCGATGGCGATCGGGATCATGATCAGCGTCGTCGCGGTATTGGAGACGATGAAGGAGAGGATCGCGGTGGCCGCCATGAAGGCAAGCAGCATCGCCGCCGGCGTGCGCCCGCCGCGGCTGACGATGGCGAGCGCCAGCCGGCGGTGGAGCCCGGTGCGCTCGATCGCCAGCGCGATGATCGCGCCGCCGAGCACCAGGAACAGGATCGGCGAATAATAAGCCGCGGCGGCCTCGCTGGCGGTCATCACCCCGAAGAAGGGAAAGGCGAGGAAGGGGAGAAGCGCCGTCGCGGTCAGCGGCAGCGCCTGGGTCATCCACCAGCTCGCCATCACCACGACCAGCGCCGAGGTGTGCCAGGCGGGCAGCGGCATGCCGGCGGGCGGCGGCAGCGCCAGCATCGCAAGGAAGGCGGCCAGCCCTCCCCAGAGGCCCCAGCGCGCGGCCGCGTTCGTGCTTGCCCCCTCCATCGCCCCCCCTGATGGCAGAGGCGGGCGCCGAGGGCCAGCGTCCGAGACGGCTACGGAGCGGGCAGCGCGATCAGCGAGATCTGCCTTCCGTAGCTCGGCTCGCCGCGGTGGGTGGCGCGGCGGTAGGAATAGAAGAGCTCGGGCTGCGAATAGCTGTCCTGGCCGAGCGCTTCGACGCGCGAAACCCCGGCGGCGGCGAGCCGCGCGACGACGAAGCCTTCGAGGTCGAACTGGTACCGGCCCGCCCGGCCCGGCGCGAAGAAGCGCTCGTTGCGCGCCTCCGCCTCGGCGAAGCGGCGGAAGAAGGCCTCGTCCACTTCGTAGGACTTGCGGGCGATGCACGGGCCGACGGCGGCGGCGATGCGGCCGCGCTCGGCGCCGAGCGCCTCCATCGCAGCGACGGCGGCTTCGGCGACGCCGGTGAGCGCGCCCTTCCAGCC
>JALYHK010000205.1 GCA_030776605.1 Pseudomonadota bacterium | reverse complement strand
CGATACGCCCGGGGCTCCGGCAGCAGGGACCGGCGAGGATGCCGGCGCCCTCGGCGGCATGGGCGGCGCCCGCGCCGGCGATGACAGCGATAGCCCGCGCGGCGGCCTCAGCCCCTTGGGTGCCGAGGGCGGGGAGGCGGAGAGCTGAGCTGAATCAACGTTCGCAGAGGCAGAAAAGACCCTCTCCCCGGTGCGGAGCGGGGGTCGTGCGACCTCGGCGCGCCTGAGCGCCGAAACGGCCTCGGCCGCGCCAGGCTCGCGCCGGCGGCCGCGCCGAGCTGGCGACTGTCGCCTTTCGCAGCATGGGCGGCTAAGGCTTGGCCATGACGATCCGCACTGCCGCCATTCCTATGGTTCTGCTCTTCGCCGCGAGCTGCAGCGGCGAGGGCGAGCCTCCGCCGAGCCAGGGCGCGACGACGCCCGCCTACGAGCGGGTGGAGAACGATTCCTCGTCCCTGGACCAGGCCGAGACGCCGGTCAGGATCGGCGAGCTCGGACCCAACTTCCCCGCCTGCTACGCGGTCGGACGCTTCCGCGACCGGGTGGTGGGCGAGGGCGAGGCGATCCCTGCGCGCGCCGCCCCGTTCGACCAGGCGCGCGAGACCGGGCGGATTCCGGCGGGTGGACGCTTCTTCATCTGCAACCGCTCGCACGATCAGCGCTGGTTCGCAGTCATCTGGGATGAGAGCGAAGGCGCCGGGCGGCGCTGCGGCGTCTCGCTCCCGATCCCGCAGCGCCGCGACTATGAAGGGCCGTGCCGTTCGGGCTGGGTGCCAAGCGCGCTCGTGCTTCTCGAATCCGGAATGCGCGACGAGGAGCCGCAGGGGAACGCAAGCAGCTGAAATAACGAGATTTTTTCTCGTTCCGCCATTCGTCGCTCGCGTTAACCATTTCGTCGGGAATAAGGCGGCCGCGCATTGCATTGCCCGGCGCGATACGTCATCAACCCTCCAGCGAGTGAACGCGAGAGCGGGCGCCGCCTGAGCCAGCGAGCCGGCGGCCAAGCGAGACGGGGGCACGATCGGGATGCGTCCTGCATCCGGGGGATCGGCCGACCGCACATGAAAATGAGGTTCGATGATCCGTACGGTTCGTGCCGCGGGCTTTGCCGCGGCTGTGCTCGGCTTTGCCGCGTCCATCTTCCTGGGGGCTCCTGCCCAAGCGAACAACTTCAATGCGCTGACCTTTGCAGCGCCCGATCGGGCCGCCGAGATCGTGCGCCGCGTCGCGGCCATCGCCGATGCCGCCGTGCCGCGTCCGCGGGCGCTGGAGGAGCTGGTCGAAGCCTATGGCCGCACCGGGATCGAGGATGCCGAGCAGGATTGCCTTGCCAATGCCGTGTATTTCGAGGCGCGCGGCGAGCCGCTCAAGGGCCAGCTGGCGGTCGCCGAGGTGGTGCTGAACCGCGTCGCCTCGAGCCGCTATCCGCACACGATCTGCGAAGTGGTGGTCCAGCCCTGGCAGTTCTCCTTCGTGCGCAACCGGATCATCCCGCAGGCAGACCGTTCGTCGCAAGCGTGGCTCAGATCGGTGGCGATCGCCCGGATCGCGCAGAGCGGTGCGGCCGACGAGGTGGCCCAGGACGTGCTCTGGTACCACGCCGATTATGTCTCGCCGGGCTGGGGCAAGCGCCTCGCCTTCCAGGAGAAGATCGGCCTCCACATCTTCTACAGCTGAGCCTTGAGCGTCCGGAAGGTAGCCGAGTAGCGCAAGCTGGCGACGGGTACGAGGCTGTGCTCCCACTCGGTGCGGGCCGGGCCGCGCAGCAGATAGGCCGAGCGCGGCGCGGCGGCGAGGGTGAAGCGCTGCCAGTTCGCACCGGCGCGGCGGCGGAAGCGGATCGGCGCGGCGGAGAGCAGCGACACGCCCACGACGTCGCCGAACACGGGCCGGTCGCGATGCCAGCCTAGGCCGGCGCCGATATCATATTCGATCAGCAGGGCGTGGACGAGCGTCTCGGGATCGAGGGCCGCGAAGGCGGCGGCGCGGGCGCGCAGCGGGAGCAGCCAGGCCGGGATCGGTTCGGCCTCCGCGAGGCCGCTGCCGTCGAAGCGGTACTGCCAGCCGTAGGAGACGGTGCGGCGCTTGCCCAGGAAGCCCTGGAACTCGAACGGGGCGAAGGGCAGCGCCGCCAAGCGCGTGACGAGCTCACGCTCCTCCTGCTCCGACATCAGATCCGGCTGGTAGGCGAGGCCTTCCGGCGCCCCGCGCGCCGGGGCGAAGAGGTTGAGCTGATCCACTTCCATCGCCTTCGAACGCGCGAACGATATTCCAGTTGACGAAGCCCGGTCGAATCTGGGAGTTGCGGGGGCGATGACAGACGCCGCGATCCGAATCGATCTCGCCGTCGCCGCTTCCGCGGCGGCCGGCACGCGCGCGCAGGCCTGGCATTGGTGGCGCCTTCTTCCGTCCGCGGCGGCCCGCCTGCATCGATGGTGACGATCCTCTAGCAGGCTCTCGTTTTCCAAGGATCAGCCCGCCGCCCCCGGCGGGTTTTTTGTTGCGCGCAAAGGACCATCGACATGTTCAGGAACGACAATCTCGCGCGGGCGCTGCCGCCCGAATCGGCCACCGGCGACGCCGCTGCGGAGGCGCTGGCACAACTCTATCGCGGCGAATCGCTCGCCGAAGACCAGGCCGAGCGGCTGTTCGAATCGCTGGTGGAAGGGCGGCTGCCGGAGCCGGCGATCGCCGCGATGCTGATCGCGTTGCGCCTCAAGCAGGAAACGGCCGCGGAGCTGACCGGCGCCGCCCGCGCGCTGCGCGCGGCCGACGTCCCCTTCCCGCGGCCGGACTATCTCTTCGCCGACAGCTGCGGCACCGGCGGCGATGCATCCGGGACGATCAACGTTTCGACCGCGGTCGCCTTCGTCGCGGCCGCGGCGGGGCTGCCGGTTGCCAAGCACGGCAACCGCTCGGTCACCTCGCGCTGCGGCTCGGCCGATGTGCTCGAGCAGCTCGGAGTGAAGCTCGACGTCTCGGCCGAGGTCTCGCGGCGGGCGCTCGACGAGGCCGGCGTCTGCTTCCTTTACGCGCCGCTCTACCATCCCGGCCTGCGGCACGCGGGGCCGGTGCGCCGGTCGCTCGGCGTCCGCACGATCATGAACATGCTCGGGCCCTGCGTGAACCCGGCCGAGCCGCCGGTGCAGCTGCTCGGCGTCGCCGATCCCGCCCTGCTCGAGCCGATCGCACGGACGCTCGCGGCGCTCGGGGTCCGCGAAGCGCTGGTCGTCCACGGCTCAGGGCTAGACGAGGTGGCACTGCATGGGTCGACCGAGGCGCTGCGGGTGCGCCAGGGGGAGATCGACCCGTTCGTCATCACTCCCGAGGACGCCGGGCTGCGCCGCGCCCCGGTCGAGGCGCTGCGCGGCGGCGGGCCGGTCGAGAATGCCGAGCGGTTGAAGGCGCTGCTGGCGGGCCAGGGCACTTCTTCCGAGGCGCAGGTGGTCGCGCTCAACGCTGGCGCGCTGCTCATGACCGCCGGACTCGCGCCCACCCTGAAGGACGGTGCCGAGCGGGCGACGGCGGTGCTCGCCGCGGGCGCGGCCTCGAAGGTGCTCGAGCGGCTCGTCGAGGCGACCAATGACTGACGTGCTCGGCGCGATCGTGGCGAGGAAGCGGACGGATGTCGCCGCGCGCCTCGGAGG
>JALYHK010000204.1 GCA_030776605.1 Pseudomonadota bacterium | reverse complement strand
TCACCGACAGCGACCCGAGCGATCCCGCCGGCCGCGGGCGCGGCATTACCGACAGCGACCCGAGCGATCCAGTCGGCCGCGGCCGCGGAGCCGGCGTCACCGACAGCGACCCGAGCGACCCGGTTGGCCGCGGGCGCGGCGGCATTACCGACAGCGACCCGAGCGACCCGGTTGGCCGCGGGCGCGGCGGCATTACCGACAACGACCCGAGCGATCCGGTAGGCCGGGGCCGCGGCAGCCGCAGCGGCATCACCGACAGCGATCCGGGCGACCCGATCGGCAACGGCCGCGGCAGGCGCTCGTGCAGCGATAGCGATAGCGGCAGCTACGCCGATCCCGGCGGCCGCGGCCGCCGCTGCTGACCCGCGGCTGGCTCAGGCAGCCTCAGGCGATCTTCTCGAGATAGCCGTGCGCCCACAGCCGCCGGATCATCTCGGCCGGGTTGTCGCAGGCGAGGTCCTCTTGGCCGAACGGCGCGCCTGACAGCGCGCGCTCGAGCGCGTCGCCGTCCTCCTGGGCGAAGCGCAGGTCCCCGTCCGGCCCGACGATCACCAGGTCCCCCTCGTCCTCGGCCGGGTTCCACGGCACGAACCGGCGGCGGCGGAATCGGTCCCCCGGCTGCGGCACCGGCGGATGCTGCATGATCACTCCGGCGACGTTCGGCCGCCGGCCCCGGATGAAATTGTCGGCCATGAGGTCGAACGCCGAATCCATGCTCGCCTTCTCGGCCACCGCCTGAACCAGCGCTGCGAAGTGCCGTCGCGCCTGCTCGCGGTCGAATTCCCGCGTGGCGAAGCCGGGCGGCAGCGAGCGGCGGAAGCCCGGCTCGCTCAGCGCCAGCTCCGAGACCGCCTCGAGCAGCAGGTCGGCCCAGGTCTTGGTGATCAGCCCGACGGTGATGTGGAGCGAAGGCTCGTCGCCGACATTCTCCGCGTCGTGCATCAGCCCGCGGGGGATGTAGACGCAGTCGCCGGCGCGCAGCGTGAACTCTTGCTTCACCTCGCTCGGCTTGTGCCGCTCGAGCTGGAAGCGCTCGCCGCGGTAGGGCGTCTGCACCGGCGTGTCGTACAGCCGCCACGCCTTGGCCCCGGCGATCTGCAGGATGAATACGTCGTGGTTGTCATAGTGCGGCGGGAAACCCTGGTTGCCCGACGGGGTGAGATAGATGTTGGTCTGGACATGGCAGGAGAAGATCTCCTCCAGCGACCGCGCGAACTCGCCGAGCTGGAACAGCGATTCGTGGAGGTGCGGCAGGATGATCGTCGCCCCGCGGAGATATTCGCGCGCCACCGCAGTGCGGATGATGCGCCCGTCCTCATAGGTATAATCCTCCCGCGCGACCGGGTCCTTCCGGTTGGTGAGCTCGATCATGCCTTCGCGCAGGTCGGCGCTCGCGATGAAGTCGTCGAGCATCGCCAGCGTGAGGAGGTCGGAGTAGCGCTCGGGCTCGCCGCGGATGTTGAGCAGCGGCCGCTGCTCGTAGAAGCGCTCGATGAATTCCTCGCGCCCGACCGGCGCCATCAGGAAGCCGAGCGCATCCTCCTGCCATGACGGCGAGGGCGCTCTCGCCTCCTCGCCGCTGGCCGCTACCGACAGGCTCATCTCTCCACCCCATCCAAGACCGGAGAGCTTCTCTATCGGCGGCGGAGGCCTTCAGGAAGGATGTAAATCGTAACGTCCTCGGCGGGACACGCTCAGCCGTTGCCTTCCGGCTGCTTGTCGAGAGCACATTCGAGGAGCTGGAGCGCTCCGAGCGCGGCCGGGGGGAGGCGCCGCTCCTCGACCGGCTCGCGCAGAGCGATCAGCACCGCGCGGGCTGCGGCGGCGAGGAGCTCGCATTCGCTCGAAGCTTTGGGAGGTGCGCTCATGCCGATCGCGCCGCCTTCGCCGATGTCGTTCCGCGCCGACGCAATGGCCGTACCGTACAGCCCGAGCATGAGGTGAGCACGGCCATGTAGCGGCCCCAGTTGAATTTGGCGCTTTCCATGTGCGATGCATCCGCTCGCGGTGACGAATCTCGGCAAATTCATTCGTTTTCGATGAATTGTCAATAAGGATTTTTCATAAACGATGGGTTTCGGGGCGAGACTCGCTGAAGAACGCAAGCGGCTCGGTTTGAAACAGGCGGAGTTCGCCGGCCGAGTCGGCACAGACGTTCCGAAGCAGAGCCTCTACGAGAACGACCGGCGCGAGCTTCGGGCTGATTACCTCGCCCGCCTCGTCGACGCCGAAGTGGACGTGGTCTATGTCCTCACTGGTCGGCGCAGCGGCGCTGACTGGCTCGGCCCGGGCGCCAGCGAATTGCTGTCCCACTATCTTATGCTCTCGCCCCCGCTTCGTCGCGCCCTCGAAGACCTCGCCCGCGCGCTGCGCGACGAGTTCGCCGGCCCGGCCGGTCCTACGCTTCACTCCGGGCGGATCGACTATCGCGCGGAGAAATGATTCGGCGGCGCTCGCCCGGAGCGCCGCGCGAATCGCTTCCATTGCGGAATCACGGCCGCGCCGGGCGACGCCGGGGGATGCGCTCCGGGAGCATCGCGAGCCAGTAGAAAGGCGCCGCGACGAAGGCGAGGGCGGTGCCTGCCGCGGCGGCGAGCCGGCCGCCGCAGATCGGCGTCTGCGGGTCCCGCACCACCAGCTGGGACGCCGCCCGAAGCCTCGCGATGCCGCGCAGGTCGGGCTCCGCCTTGCCAGATGCGCAGTCGCAGACGTTGAGGCCCACCGCCCAGGCGTAAAGTTCGTCCGCGTGGCGGGCGGTCGCTTCCCAGGGGCTGGCGAAATAGCCGTGCACCAGCCAGCCTCGGAAATAGCGGCGGTAGCCCGCGCGCGTGAAGCTGAAGCCGCGGCCTCCGTCCATGCTCATCATCTGCGCCAGGTGGTAAGCCTCGTGGACGAGCATGCGCGTCCCGCCCTTGCCGTCGCCGGCGTGGAGGCGGCACGGATCGAAGCCGCAGAAGAACACCCAAAAGTCGCTGGTGCCCGAGGCGGCGGGTAGGGTCATCGCCATCGTCCCGCCGGCGAAGCGAGCGAACCAGGGGAGCCCCTCGAAGAAGCGGACCCGCGTCAGGTCGACCGCCGGATAGAGGAACGCCAGCGTCTCTCTCGCGCAGGGCGGTAGCTCGAATTCCCGGACCATGCCGCACCCCCTTCCCGCCAAGGCTATGCCCGCCTCGGCTTTGTGGCAATTGTCAGAAGAGGGTGGTGACGACGCCGGTTACCTTGTGGTCGGCGTCGACGGCGAACAGGGCGCGCCAGCGGTCGAAGGTGGCGCAAGGGTGGGAGATGCCGAAGCCGACGACGTCGCCGACCGCAAGCGCGCCCTCCGGACAGGCGAGGCTGAGATGCTGGTCCCACAGGGCCATGGTGCGCAGTCCCTCGGCGGGCTCGGGAGCGCCGGTGCCGGGGCGGTGAACCCACAGCGGCACCGGCGGATCGACGTCGTAGGACAGGTCGCGCTTGCCGACGCCGACGATCGCGAGCTTCGGCTCGGGCCGCGACAGCACCGCGCCCCAGACTTCGAGCGCCGGCTCGAGCTTCGGCCGCCGCGCGATGCGTGCGTAGATGCCGTGGTCGTGGGTGACGTAGCAGCCGGGGCGGATCACCCGCTCGACCCGCCGCCCGCCGATCTCCTCGGGAAGCTTCGCCTCGCAAAGGTCGAGGAAGGC
>JALYHK010000203.1 GCA_030776605.1 Pseudomonadota bacterium | reverse complement strand
CGCCGGAGAGGCGGAGGAGGGCGCGGTCGGCAAGGGTGGTGGCGCTCATCCCGCCGAGTTAGGGAGGCGGCGAGCGAATCCAATGACCGAACCGACACGCCTCGTCCTGCGCCGCCCCGACGACTGGCACGTCCACCTGCGCGACGGGGCGATGCTTGCGGCGGTCGCCCCGTTCACCGCGCGGCAGTTCGCCCGCGCCATCGTGATGCCCAACCTCGATCCGCCGGTGACGACCGCCGCCGCGGCCGAGGCCTATCGCGAGCGGATCCTGGCCGCGCTCCCGGCCGGCGCCGACTTCACCCCGCTGATGACCTGCTACCTCACCGACGAGGCCGATCCGCGCGAGATCGCCGAAGGCTTCGCGCGCGGCGCCTGGGCGGCGGCCAAGCTCTATCCGGCCCATGCCACGACCAACTCCGCTTTGGGGGTCACCGACGTGCGCAACATCCGCCCCGCGCTCGCGGCGATGGAGCGGATCGGCATGCCGCTTCTCGTCCACGGCGAGGTGACCGACCCCGACGTCGACGTCTTCGACCGCGAGAAGGCGTTCATCGACCGCGTGTTGACGGGGCTGGTGCGCGACTTTCCGGGGCTGAAGACCGTGTTCGAGCATATCACCACCGCCGAGGCGGCCGAGTTCGTGCTCGCCGCCGGGCCGGCCGTCGCGGCGACGGTCACGCCCCACCATCTCGCGATCAACCGCAACGCGATGTTCGCCGGCGGCCTCCGCCCGCACGCTTACTGCCTGCCGGTCGCCAAGCGCGAGGAGCACCGCCGGGCGGTGCGGCGGGCGGCGACCAGCGGCTCGCCCAAATTCTTCCTCGGCACCGACAGCGCGCCGCACCCGGCCGAGCGCAAGGAATCGGCCTGCGGCTGCGCGGGCATCTTCAACGCGCCGCACGCGCTCGAATTCTATGCGGCCGCCTTCGAGGAGGAAGGCGCGCTCGACAGGCTCGAGGCCTTCGCCTCCGAGAACGGCCCCCGCTTCTACGGCCTCCCGCTGAACGAGCAGCGCGTCGTCCTGGAGCGCGGCGAGGTGGCGGTGCCGGAGGCGCTGCCGGCTGGGGAGAGCAGGATCGTGCCGTTCGGGGCGGGGGAGACGCTCGGCTGGCGCTTCGCCGGCGCGGCCTGACGGGAACCGCGGCGGGCGGTGGGCATTGGCTCCGCATGGCCGAAGAGAATGTCGAAACCCCCGCCGAAGCCGACCGCCGGCGGCGGCGGGCGACCTGGATCGCGGCAGCGGCGATCGCGCTGCTGCTCGCCGCGGCGCTCGCCGTCTATTTCGTCAACAACCGGACAGCCGCGGTCGAGGCGCCGCCGTCGGGGCCGCCTCCGATCATCGCGGTCAGCGCGGAGGAGCTCGCCGCCGGCTACGACCGCGATCCGATCGAGGCCGACCGCATCTACGACGGCCGCATCCTCAATGTCACCGGCCGGCTCTCGGCCCGCAGCGCCGGCCCCGCCGGCGATCCGGTGATCGTGCTCGCCGGCGCCGATCCGCTGCTCGACGTCACCGCCAGCTTCGACAAGCAGGATGCGGCGCTGCTCGGCGCCATCCCGCAGGGGAGCCTCGTCACCGTCTCCTGCCGCCGCATCACCTTCGAGCTCGACACGCCGGCCCTGTTCGACTGCACGGTGACCAGCGCGGTCAGCGCCGCCGATCCCGCCGCTCCGGAAGGAAATGCCGCTGCGGCCAACAGCGCCGCCGCCAATGGCACGGCCGCAAATGCGGCGAGCGGCCGCTGAGGCGCGCCGCACCGGCTTGCAAGCCGCTGTTTTTTCTGCTGCTTTGCCGCCGGACGCGCAAGGGGACGCCATGACGCCGCTCGATTTCTATCTCGCCCACGCCGCCGGCGCACGGCGCGAGGCCGAGAGGGCGCACTCGCCGGAAGGAGAGCGGCGGGCGCGGGCGGCGGAAGCGGCCTGGCGCGATCTCGCCGGGCGTCCGCTTCCCCGGAGCCTTCGCCCCGCCGACTGAGCGCTTGCCAAGGCGGACGGCCGGAGTCATTCCTGCCCTGCGGCGCTGGCGCCGCCGGCCGCGAGGGGGAGGCGCTTGCCGGACGTCTTCATCTCTTATTCGAGCAAGGACCGGCCGGTCGCGGAGCGGGTGCAGTCGGCGCTCGCCGACGAGGGCTACGACGTCTTCTGGGACCAGGACACGCCGGCCGGGCAGGACTGGGACAGCTGGATCCGCGAACGGCTGCAGGGCGCGGCCTGCGTGATCGTGCTGTGGACCAAGGCGAGCATCGCCTCGCCCAACGTGCGGCACGAGGCGATCGTCGCCCGCGAGCAGGGCAAGCTGCTCCCGGTGATGGTCGACGACCTCAAGCCGAGCGACTTCCCGATGGGCCTGTACATGGTCCAGGGGGTGGTGATGGGCCGCTCCGCGAAGGACTTCGAAGCGGCGCGGGACAAGCTGGTCGGCGAGGTCCGGAACCGCGTCGGCGCGCGCGAAAAGGCAGCGCGAGGCGCGGCGGCCGCGAGGAAGCGCTGGGGCAGGAAGCATTGGATCGCGGCCGGCGCGGCGGCGGCGCTGGCGCTGCTGCTCGCGCTCCTGCTCCCGTCGTACAGCGTGCTCACCGATGCCAATGCGCCGCCGGTCGGCGAGGAGGCGGTGCGGCAGGCGGCGGCCTCGGAGGGTATGGCGCGCGAGCGGGTGGCCCGCAGCGCCGAGACGGCGCTGTCGGGCGACCAGGAGGTGATCGGCACGAGCTGGGCCTGGTTCGCCGGACAACTGGTCAGCGCCGCGCCTGAGGAGAGCCGCAGCTTCATCGGCCTCTATTTCAACTATCTCGACCGGGTGGTGCGCGAGGACTGCGGCTGCTGGCACATGCACGACATCCCGCACAGCATCGGCAACGGCTGGGTGGTGATCGCAGCCGCCCAGTTCCGCCGCCCGGCCCCGCCGCGGCTGCTCGAGGCGATCCTTTCGAGCCAGCACCAGGAGGGCTGGTGGACGATCAGCTTCAACGGCGTGCGCGATCCGGCCAATGCCGCCGTCCACGCGACCGCGATGCTCACCATCGCCCTCGCGGAGGCGCGGCGCGCGGGGGTGGTGCCGCAGGAGATGCGGCCGCGGGTGGAGGCGGCGCTGCGCCGCGCATCGAGCTGGCTCTCGCGCGGCCCCGAGGCGGGCGTCGACTGGGCGGACTATCCGAACGACGAGCGGCGCGCCCAGAACCTGGTGTTCGCGGCAATGGCGACGGTGGCGACCCATCTCGCCGGCCAGACCGGCCCGCGCCCGCCGGCGGCCGCCTTCATCCGCTCGGCCTCCGAGCTCCCCGAGCCGACCGAGCATTTCCCGTCGGGCGCCTATATCGAGCTCACCAACGGCGAGCGCTTCATCGACAGTTACCGGCATCCGGTGTCGCCCTGGGTCGGGGCGGCGGCGGTGTTCGCTTACCCGCACGGGTCGCTGATGGAGCGGCGCCGGCTGCGCGGCATCATCCGCGACTGGCTGGCGCTCGACCTCGGCGACGAGCGCCTGCTTCGCCACGACTGGATCATCGGCGAGACGCTGTTCCTCCGGCAGCTCGCCTTCCGGCGGCTGCTCGCCGGCGAATGAGCCGGCGCGCCGGCCGTTGCGGAGCGGCGGCGAATAAGCGATAGTCGCGGCGGGGAGGCGGGGCATGTTCACGAGAAACGGCAGGGACGGCCGGGCCGCGC
>JALYHK010000202.1 GCA_030776605.1 Pseudomonadota bacterium | reverse complement strand
ACGCCGCCCACCGGGCGGGCCGGCAGGTGGCGCTCACCCTCTCGGACTCGTTCTGCGTCGAGCGCTTCCTCGACCCGTTCCGGGAGTTGGTCGCCGCGACCGTCGATGTGCTGCTCGGCAACGCCGATGAGTTGTGCCTGCTGTACGAGACCGATGACGTCGACTCCGCCCTCGCCGCTGCCGGCCAGCACTGCGACCTCGTGGCTGTGACCCGCGGCGCGGCGGGCGCATCGATCGCCGCCGACGGGCGGCGGGTCGACGTCGCCGCCGAACGGGCGACCGTGGTCGACACAACCGGGGCCGGCGACCTGTTCGCCGCCGGCTTCCTCGCCGCGCGCGCGCGCGGGCGGCCGATCCGCCAGTGCCTCGAGGCCGGAGCAGCGGCCGCGGCCGAGGTCATTTCGCACTATGGCGCGCGGCCGGAGGCGGACCTGAAGGAGCTGGTGCGGCTGTGAAGCGGCTCGCCGTCTATTGCGGCTCGAGCATGGCGCCGATCCGCTGTTCGCGCAGACGGCGCGGGCGCTCGGGCTCGCGATGGCGGAGCGGGGGATCGACCTCGTCTACGGGGGCGGCCGGCTCGGGCTGATGGGGATCGCCGCCGCCGCGGTGCTCGGCGCCGGCGGCAGGGCCTATGGCGTGATCCCGCGCGCGCTGATCGACCTGGAGGTCGCCCATGCCGGCCTCACCGAGCTCCACACGGTCGAGACCATGCACGAGCGCAAGGCGAAGATGACCGAGCTCACCGACGCCTTCCTGGCGCTGCCCGGCGGCATCGGCACGCTCGACGAACTGTTCGAGGCCTGGACATGGAACGCTTTGGGCTACCATTCGAAGCCCTTCGCATTGCTCAACGTCGGCGGCTTCTGGGACGAGCTCGTCGCATTGGCCGACAAGGTGACCGAGGCCGGCTTCATGTCGCAGGCGCGGCGCCTCCAGCTGCTCGTCGCGCACGACGTCGGAGAGGCGCTGGACAAGCTGGACGCAGCGGCCGAAGCGGCGGAAACCAGGATGGTCTGGTGAGGGGGGAACTGACATGCGCTTCGTGATGAGCCTGGCCGGGATCGCCTTGATCCTCGGCATCGCCGTCCTGCTCTCGGCCAACCGCCGGGCGATCCGGCTGCGGGTGGTCGGCGCCGCCTTCGCGCTCCAGGCTGGCATCGCCTTCCTCGTCCTCTACACCAGCTGGGGCCGCGCCGCGATCCAGGGGATGGCGCAGGGCGTCTCCAATCTGCTCGGCTACGCCAACCGCGGCACCGAATTCCTGTTCGGGCCGAGCGAGACCAACCCGCTCGCCAACACCTTCGCGATCGCGGCGCTGCCGGTGATCGTCTTCTTCGCGGCGCTCGTCGCCATCCTCTATCACCTCGGGATCATGCAGCGGATCGTGCGCTGGGTCGGCGGCGCGATCGGCTGGGTGACCGGCATCACCCGAGTCGAATCGCTCGCCTCGGCGGCGAACATCTTCGTCGGCCAGAGCGAATCGCCGCTGGTCGTGCGGCCCTATCTCGCCGCGCTGCCGCCGTCCCAGCTGTTCACGATCATGGCGGTCGGCATGGCCGGCGTCGCCGGCACCATCCTCGCCGCTTATGCGGCGCTGCTCGGCGACGAGGCTTTGCCGTTCCTGCTCGCCGCCGCCTTCATGTCGGCGCCCGGCGGCATATTGATGGCCAAGATCATCGTGCCGGATGAGCCGGCGGCGACGGGCAGCGGCGAGCTGCCGCTCGACGTGCCGCCGGCCGAGCCCGACGAGAAGATCGAGGTGGTCGAGACGTTCGAGCCGGGCGAGCGGCCCGCCAACATCATCATGGCCGCCGCGCAAGGGGCGCAGACCGGCGTGCGGCTCGCCGTCGCGGTCGGCGCGATGGTGCTCGCCTTCGTCGCGCTGGTCGCCCTCGCCAACGGGCTGCTCGGCGGGGTCGGCGGCTGGTTCGGCTATCCGGAGCTCAGCTTCCAGCAGATCGTCGGCTTCGTCTTCCAGCCGATCATGTATCTGATCGGCGTGCCTTGGGAGGAAGCGGACCTCGCCGGCGGGCTGTTCGGCACCAAGGTGGTGCTCAACGAGTTCGTCGCCTTCATCGATCTCGGCCAGATCCAGGCGGCCGAGCTCAGCCCTCGCAGCGTCGCCATCGTCACCTTCGCGCTGTGCGGCTTCGCCAACTTCAGCTCGATAGCGATCCAGATGGCGGTGACCGGCGGCCTCGCCCCCAACCAGCGCCCCAACATCGCCCGGCTCGGCATCCGCGCCCTCGTCGCCGGCTCCCTCGCCAACCTGATGAGCGCCGCGCTCGCCGGCCTGATGCTGCCCTGAACGAGCGAAGCTTCGCTGCCACCTCGCAATGACCGGCATTCCTTTGCTATGAGCATCCGCATGACCGCCACCGAAACCGCCGCCCGCCCGATCGCCTCCGTCAGCCTCAAGGAGGCCGAAGCCGATCCGGAGGGCTTTTCGCAGGAGCTCGGCCGCAGCTTCGAGGAATATGGCTTCGCGATCATCGCCGACCACGGCATCCCCGACGCGCTGATCGAGCGCGCCGAGGAGAAAGCGAAGGCCTTCTTCGCCCTGCCCGAGGCAGTGAAGCGCAAGTACCACATCCCGGGCGGCGGCGGCGCGCGCGGCTACACGCCCTTCGGCGTCGAGACGGCCAAGGGCCAGCAGGCGCACGACCTGAAGGAATTCTGGCACGTCGGGCGCGAGCTGCCCCCGGGCCACCCGTTCCGGGCCCACATGCCCGACAATATCTGGCCCGACGAGGTGCCGAGCTTCCGCGACACCTTCCTCACGCTCTACGACACGTTCGACCGCACCGGCCTCAAGATCCTGAAAGCGATCGCCCGCTATCTCGGCATCGACGAGGATTATTTCGTCGACACCGTCCGCGACGGCAATTCGGTGCTGCGGCTGCTCCACTATCCGCCGATCGTGGGCGAGCCGGGCAGCCATGTGCGCGCCGGCGCTCACGAGGACATCAACACCATCACCTTGCTGCTCGGCGCCGAGGAGGCGGGGCTGGAGCTGCTCACGAAAGAGGGGCGCTGGATCCCGGTCAGCCCGGAGCCCGGAGAGCTGGTCGTCAACATCGGCGACATGCTCCAGCGGCTGACCAACGGGGTGCTGCGCTCGACCTCGCACCGGGTGGTCAACCCGCCGCCCGAGCGGCGCGGCCGCTCGCGCTACTCGATGCCCTTCTTCCTCCACTTCCGCTCGGACTTCTGCATTGAGGCGCTGCCCGGCACGGTGCCGCCCGGCGAGCAGCCGAAATGGCCGCCGATCACCGCCGACGACTATCTCCAGGAGCGGCTGCGCGAGATCAAGCTGGTCTAGCCGGCGTCCTCGAGATTGGCCGGCCCGAAGCCGTCCGGAAGCAGAGCCGAGATGCGCCGCGACTCGACCCTGGTGCCGTCGCCGTTGGCGGAGACCACTTCCAGGTCGCGGCCGGCGACGTGGGCGGCCTCGAGGATCGCCTGGCGGCAGCCGCCGCAGGGCGTGACGACGAAGTCGCCGGCGAGCGCTCCCCCCTCGAGATGGCCGCCCGCCACCGCGATGCGCGCCACCCTGGCGAGGCCGAAGGCGGCCTGCGCCGCGGTGAGCGCGGCGATCTCGGCGCAGACGCCGAGCCGGTAGCAGGCATTCTCCATGTTCGCGCCGACCGCGACGTCGCCGTCGACCGACTCGAC
>JALYHK010000201.1 GCA_030776605.1 Pseudomonadota bacterium | reverse complement strand
CTCGGAGATCACACCCCACCGCCGAACCCCCTCACCCCAACCCTCTCCCCGCCGGGGAGAGGGAGTCGAGGCGGCGCCGATGATGAGGATCGAGGAGATGTCGGTGCGGCGGGGCATTACCGAGGGGCCTCGTTTCCAATGAACCCAAGCCGAGGGCCGAGCGGCCTCAACGCCGCGAGCAGGCAATCGACGTCCTGGTACCTCGCGGTCGGGTCGAGGTTCGTTATTGCGAGTTCGCGCTGGCCGTGCAGGGTAAAGTCCACCCGCCCTGCGAGCCCGCACTGATCGGCGACGGCGTAGGCCTCGGCACGCAGACGCTCCCCGGCGAGCCGCTCGGTGCAGCCGGAGGCGGCGGTCAGCAGGACGAACAGGAGTGCGGTTCGCATTCGCTTACTCCGGCCGCAACGCCTGAACGAACTTCTCGAACAGATACGTACTATCCTGCGGCCCCGGGCTCGCCTCGGGGTGGTATTGGACGCTGAACGCCGGGCGGTCGGTGACCTCGATGCCGCAGTTGGAGGCATCGAACAGGCTGACGTGGGTCTCGCGGACGTTCTCGGGCAGGCTTTCGCGCTCGATCGCGAAGCCGTGGTTCATGCTGGTGATCTCGACCCGCCCGTCCTCGAGGCGCTTGACCGGATGGTTGGCGCCGCGGTGGCCCTGGTGCATCTTCCTCGTCCTCGCGCCCACCGCGAGGCCGAGCAATTGGTGCCCGAGGCAGATGCCGAACAGCGGCTTGCCGGTTTCGAGCAATTGCCGGATCACCGGCACCGCATATTCGCCCGTCGCCGCGGGGTCGCCGGGGCCGTTCGAGAGGAACAGCCCGTCCGGCTCGTGCGCCATCACCTCCTCGAAAGTCGCCATCGCGGGGAGCACCGTCACCCGCGCGCCCGCATCGGCGAGGTTCCTGAAGATGTTGCGCTTGGAGCCGTAGTCGATCGCGACGACATGCGGGCGGTTCTCGTCGTCAGAGCCCTCGCTATAGCCCCGCCCGGGCGACCAGCGCCCGCCCGACCAGCGGTACATCTGCCGGCACGACACTTCCCGCGCGAGGTCCATTCCCTCGAGCCCCGGCCATTCGCGCGCGCGGGCGAGCAGCGCCTCGACGTCGAACTCGCCGGCTGCATTGTGCGCGATCACCCCGTTCGGCGCGCCCTCGAGCCGGATCTTCCGCGTGAGCGCGCGGGTATCGACGCCGGCCAAGCCGATGCGGCCGTTGGAGCGCATCCATTCGTCGAACCCCAGCGCCGCGCGCCAGCTGCTCGGGCGCGTCACCTCCTCGCGGAGGACGCAGCCAAGCGCCCACGGATTGTCGGCTTCCAGATCCTCGTAATTGGCGCCGACATTGCCGATGTGCGGGAAGGTGAAGGTGACGATCTGCCGGGCGTAGGAGGGATCGGTCATGACCTCCTGGTAGCCGGTCATCGCGGTGTTGAAGCAGACCTCGCCGACCGCCTCTCCTTGCGCGCCGAAGCCCTTGCCCCAGATCGCCGAGCCGTCGACCAGGACCAGAACGCCCGTCGCTCCTTGGGGCGCGGGCGTTGGGCTGGCGTCGGCCATGGCGGCGGGCACTCCTCGATACTGGCGATGTCGCTAAGGCCCGAGGGGTAGGAGGCGGGGCGGCGAGCGTCAATCTATTAAAGGCGGACGCGCGCCGCTATCCTCGCCCCTTTCCCGAAGACGCGGTGGAGCGAGGATGATTCGCGACGATATCAAGGCTGCGCTCGTCGCCGCGATGAAGAGCGGCGAGCGCGAGCGCACCGCCGCGCTGCGGCTCATCCAGTCGGCGATCAAGAACCGCGACATCGAGCTGCGCGGCGCAGGCGGCGCGCCCGCCGACGACGATGCGATGGTCGTCGAGGTGCTCCAGAAGATGATCAAGCAGCGCCGCGAATCGATCGCGCTCTACGAGCAGGGCGGCCGCGACGAGCTCGCCGAAGCGGAGAAGGCCGAGGTGACGGTGATCGAGGAGTTCCTCCCCCGCCAGATGAGCGAGGAAGAAGCGAAGGCGGCAATCGACGCGATCGTCGCCGAGACCGGCGCGGCCTCGCTCAAGGACATGGGCCGCGTCATGGCCGCGCTCAAGGACCGCCACGGCGGCGCGCTCGACATGAGCCAGGCAAGCGCCCTCGTGAAGGCGCGGTTGCAGGGCTGAGCCGACTCGCGAATGCCCGTTCGTGTCGAGCGAAGTCGAGACACGTTTTCACCGCCGGCCTCTCTCGACTTCCTTCGCTCGCGGCGGCATTCCTTCGCGATGAGCTTCTGGGTTTATATCCGCCGCTGCCGCGATGGGTCGTACTACACCGGCCACACCGAGAAGCCCCTCGAATTGCGGCTGGGGGAGCATAAGCAGGGGCTCGGGAGCGACTGGACCCGGTGCGGAAGGCCGGTGGAGCTTGTATGGTGTGCCGATGCGCCGACACCGGTAGAGGCGCTCGCCTTCGAGCGGCGCGTGAAGAATTGGTCGCGCGCCAAGAAGGAAGCAATGATGGCGGGAGATTGGGCGCGCGTCGGGCATTCCGCACGGCCGCCTCACGAGCGCCCCTCGACTTCGCTCGGGACGAACGAAAGGGGAGACCTGCGCAACTTGGGCTTGCCCGAGACCACCACCTCGTTCGTGCCGAGCGAACTCGAGGCGCGCCGCCTGGGCTATGGGGGGGAATATTGACCCTCTCCCCCGCCTTTCTCGACGAGCTGCGCGCGCGCACTACGCTGTCGGGGCTGATCGGGCGGGCGGTGAAGCTGATCCGGGCGGGGCGCGAGTACAAGGCCTGCTGCCCGTTCCATCAGGAGAAGACCCCCAGCTTCACGGTCAACGACGAGAAGGGCTTTTACCATTGCTTCGGCTGCGGCGCCCACGGCGACGCGATCCGCTGGCTGACCGACGCGCGCGGCCTCCCCTTCATGGACGCGGTCAAGGAGCTCGCCGAGGCGGCGGGGATGGACGTTCCCGCGCCCGACCCGCGCGCCCAGGCCAAGGCGGAGCGGGCGAGCAGCCTCTACGAGGTGATGGAGGCCGCGGCGCGCTGGTTCGAAGACCAGCTCGGCGGCCTCGAAGGTGCCGAGGCGCGCGCCTATCTGGAGCGGCGCGGCATCGGCGAGGACACGCGCCGCAGGTTCGGCTTCGGCTATGCGCCCGATGCGAAAGGCAGGCTGCGCGCCGCGCTGAAGGAGTTCGGCAACGACAGGCTGGTCGAGGCGGGCCTGCTGATCGCGCCGGAGGACGAGCGCGAGCCCTACGACCGCTTCCGCGGCAGGCTGATGATCCCGATCCGCGACCAGCGCGGCCGGGTCATCGCCTTCGGCGGGCGCATCCTCGGCGAGGGCGAGCCCAAATATCTGAACTCACCCGACACGCCGCTCTTCGACAAGGGCCGCACGCTCTACAATCTCGACCGCGCGGGGCCGGCGAGCCGCGAGGCGAAGCGGCTCGTCGTGGTCGAAGGCTATATGGACGTGATCGCGCTCGACCAGGGAGGGATCGGCGAGGCGGTGGCGCCCCTCGGCACCGCGCTCACCGAGCGGCAGATCGAACGGCTGTGGCGCCTCTCCTCGTCTCCCCTCCTCTGCTTCGACGGCGACGCGGCCGGCGAGGCGGCCACGCTCCGCGGCATGGAGCTTGCCGCCGCCGCCGAGCTCGACGTGCGCGTCGTCGCACTCCCGCCGGGCCTCGATCCCGCCGACGTCGC
>JALYHK010000200.1 GCA_030776605.1 Pseudomonadota bacterium | reverse complement strand
ACCCTGCTGCGCCTCCCCCACCGCCGCGAGAGCACCCGCGACTTCCGCGGCCGAAGCCTCAGGATCGCCACCGACCCGCCGCTCCCCATCTCGATCGACGGCGAAGTCCTCGGCCGCACCCCCGCGACGGTCGAGGTCGCCGAGCGAGCCATCGAAGTGGTGGTGCCGGCGGAGCCTTGACCCCTCCTGGCGCAATTAACGAGGTTCAGCCCAGCCGGTTAAGGGCGGCGCGATAGCGCTCCGCGTCCGACGCCTTGGCAGCATGGTCCTCGCGCGCCTTTTCGACCGCTTCCGGCTTGGCGCGCTCGACGAAGGCGGAATTGGCGAGGCGCGCGGCGAGGGCGTCGCGCTCCTTCTCGGCCGCCTGCGCCGCTTTCTCGAGCCGGGCGCGCTCGGCCGCAACGTCGATCACGCCTTCGAGCGGGAGGACGTAGATCGCCTCGTCGACCACCACTTGCGCGGCGCCGCCGGCGAGCGCCTCGCCGCCGATCTCCTCGACGCGAGCGAGCCGGCGGACAGCGGCCGCGTTGCGGGCGAGCCGCTCCTGCGTCTCCGCGGCGGCGTCGCGGACGTGGAGCGAGAGCCGAGCCCCCGGCGGCACGTTGAGCTCGGCGCGGGCGGCGCGGATGCCGCTCACCAGCCGGATCAGCCAGTCGATCTCCTCTCCCGCCCTGGGATCGAGGGCGCGGGCGTCGGGCATCGGCCATTTGGCGAGGATCAGCTCGTAGGGCCGCGGCCGGCCGGCCGGCGCCAGCGCGTGCCACAGCTCCTCGGTGATGAACGGCATGAACGGGTGGAGCATGACGAGGATCTGGTCGAGCGCCCAGCCGGCCACGGCGCGGGTTTCCTGGACGTGCAGATTGTGCTCCGCTCCATCGTTACCGGGCAGCGGCCCTTCGGCCCCGCTCAGGACGGGCTTGATCAGCTCCAGATACCAGTCACAGAAGGTGTCCCAGACGAAATGGTAGATGGTGTTGGCGCTCTCGTCGAACCGCAGCTCGGCAAGCGCCAGGTCGAGCGCCTGGACCGTCTTCACCGTCTCGGCGACGATCCAGCAGTTGACCGGCAGCTCGGCGCGCGGCGGCTCGATCGTCTCCGAGGCGCCGATGCCGCTGCCCTGGCAGAAGCGGGCCGCGTTCCACAACTTGGTGGCGAAGTTGCGGTAGCCCTCGACCCGCTTCTCGTCGAGCTTGATGTCGCGCCCCTGGCTTTCCATTGCCGCCAGCGTGAAGCGCAGCGCGTCGGCGCCGTAGCGGTCGATGAGGCCGAGCGGATCGACGGTATTGCCCTTCGACTTGGCCATCTTCTGGCCCTTGGCGTCGCGGACAAGGCCGTGGAGGTAGAGCCGCCGCCAGGGCACTTCGCCCATGAAGTGCAGCCCCTGCATCGCCATCCGTGCGTCCCAGAAGAAGATGATGTCGAAGCCCGAGATGAGCACGTCGCCGGGATAATGGCGCTCGAGCCTGGTGCTCGGCTTTGCGCGCCAAACCACTCCCTCGCCCCCAACTGCTCCCTCTCCCCTTGGGGGAGAGGGTCGGGGTGAGGGGGTTCGGCGGTCGGGATTTTCCTCGGCGGCCGGAGCCCCCTCACCCTGCCCTCTCCCCCCGGGGGAGAGGGTAAGTTCGGCATCGTCCGGCCAGCCTAGGGTGGCGAAGGGCCAGAGCGCCGAGGAGAACCAGGTGTCGAGCACGTCGGGATCCCGCCGCAGCGCCGCGCCCTCACCCGCCTCGGCCTGCGCCTCCCCCTCGCTCTCGGCGACGTAGACGCGGCCCTCCCCGTCGTACCAGGCGGGGATGCGGTGGCCCCACCAGAGCTGGCGCGAGACGCACCACGGCTGGATGTTCTCGAGCCAGTTGAACCAGGTCTTCTCCCAGCTCTTCGGGACGATCTCGATCGCGCCCGAGCGCACCGCCTCGATCGCCGGCGCCGCGAGCGTCCCGGCATCGACATACCATTGGTCCGTGAGCCAAGGCTCGATCGCCACGCCTGAGCGGTCGCCGTAGGGGAGTTGGATGGTCCGGTCCACGACCCGCTCGAGGAAGCCGTGCGCCTCGAGCATGTCGGCCACCTTCTTGCGCGCCTCGAAGCGGTCGAGGCCGATCAGCGGCTCGGGGACGACGCCGTCCGCGGTCTGGACCACCCGCGCCTCTGCATCGAGCATGTTGAGCATGTCGGCGGCGGCGATCCCGGCACGGCGGCCGACTTCGAAATCGTTGAAGTCGTGGCCGGGCGTGATCTTAACCGCGCCCGAGCCGAGCTCCGGATCGGCGTGCTCGTCGGCGACGATCGGGACGAGGCGGCCGGTGATCGGCAGCCGCACCCTCTTGCCGACCAGGCCGCGGTAGCGCTCGTCATCGGGGTGCACGGCCACCGCCATGTCGGCGAGCATCGTCTCGGGCCGGGTGGTGGCGACGTGGACGAAGCCAGAGCCGTCCTCCAGCGGGTATCGGATGTGCCAGAACTTGCCCTGCACCTCTTTGGTCTCGACCTCGAGGTCAGAGATGGCGGTGCCGAGCTTCGGGTCCCAGTTGACGAGGCGCTTGTCGCGGTAGAGCAGCCCTTCGCGGTAGAGCTGGACGAACACCTTGACCACGGCGCGGGTGAAGCCCTCGTCCATTGTGAAGCGCTCGTTCTCCCAGTCCATCGAGCAGCCGAGCCGGCGCAGCTGGCGGGTGATCTGGCCGCCCGACTGCGCCTTCCATTCCCAGACATGCTCGACGAACTCGTCGCGGCTCATGTCGCTGCGCTTTACGCTTTGGCTCTCGAGGTTGCGCTCGACGACCATCTGGGTCGCGATGCCGGCATGGTCGGTGCCGACCACCCAAAGCGCGTCCTTCCCCCGGAGCCGCGCGTGGCGCGTCAGGATGTCCTGGAGGGTGTTGTCGAGCGCGTGGCCGATGTGGAGCGAGCCGGTGACGTTGGGCGGCGGGTTGACGATCGTCCAAGGCTCCGCCTCGGCCCGCTCCGGACGGAACAGGCCGTTCTCCTCCCAGTGGCGGTACCAGCGGGTTTCAATGGCGGCCGGATCGAACGTCTTGGGCAGCTCTGACATGGCGCGGCGCTTACCGGCGAATCGGCCGCTCGTCACCCCGACGGATCAGTTCCCCCGCCGCTGTCCTCCGCCGCCGCGTAGCCAGCGGTCGAGCCAGCCGTGGACCTCGCGGTACCATTGGATCGAGTTCTGCGGCTTCAGAATCCAATGGTTCTCGTCCGGATAGATGAGCAGGCGCGAGGGGATGCCGCGGCGCTGGAGCGCGTTGAACATGGCGAGCGACTGGCTGTAGGGGATGCGGAAGTCGCGCTCGCCGTGGATCACCAGCATCGGCGTGCGCCACCGATCGACGAAGCGCACCGGGTTCCACCGCTCCATCACCTCGGCGGCGGCGGGATCGAAATAGGGGCCGCCGAACTCCCATTCCATGAACCACAGTTCCTCGGTCTCATAGGCCATGGCGCGCAGGTCGAAGACGCCCGCGTGGCTGACCAGGCAGTCGAAGCCGTCCGGCCACTGGCCGGCGATCCAGTTCACCATGTAGCCGCCGTAGGAGCCGCCGAGCGCGCAGGCGTTGTCGGTGTCGATGCTCCGGTCGGCGCGGGCGGCGGCGGCGAGGCCGAGGCGCAGGTCCTGGAGCGGGGCGCCGCCCCAGTCGCGGTTGATCGCGTCGGTGAACGCCTGGCCGTAGCCGACCGACCCGTGGAAAT
>JALYHK010000199.1 GCA_030776605.1 Pseudomonadota bacterium | reverse complement strand
CACCTTCCGTAGCCATCATGACACTCAGATATTCCCGCAGGCGCGCCACGCTCCGATCGAAGTAGCCCACATCACGGTAGGTGCGCGCCTGCATCACCGCGCCTTCCATCACCGTCAGCACGAACTCGGCCGCGGCCTGGCGGTCGAGGTCGGCCGGGAGCCGGTCGCCGGCCGCCTCGAGGCAGCGGCGGACGGCAGCCGTCCAGCCGTCGAAATTCTCGGCCAGCCGCTCGCGCACCGCCGGGTCGGGCTCGTGGAGCTCGAGCGCGAGGCTGCCGATCGGGCAGCCGTAGAGGCAGTCGGTCTCGACGATCAGCTGCCGGTAGCGGGCCAGCAAGGCGAAGATGCGCTCCACCGGATCCCCGACGCCCTCCCAGGGGGGATCGAGCAGCATCGGCCCGATGCCGTCGCGATAGGCTTCGAGCACCGCGACGAGCAGGTCCTGCTTGCCGGGGAAATAATGGTAGAGGCTGCCGGAATTGACTTGGCTGCGCGAGAGGATGTCGGCGATCGAGGTCGAGCCGTAGCCCTTCAGCCAGAACAGCTCCATCGCCGCGGCGACGATGCGCCCCCTGGTATCGCGACTCGCCTGCTCCATCGGGGCAGGGTTGATTGAACGTTCAACCAAGTCAACGCCATTCCGCGCTAGCGCGATTCTCGGGCGAGAAGTCACGGCGCGTCTCCACAAGGCTCCTTTCGCCGGGGTGACGCCTCGGGTCAGATATGGATCGGCTTGCCGGCCACCGCCATCGCGGCTTCCTTGATCGCCTCGCTGTGGGTGGGGTGGGCGTGGCAGGTGTAGGCGATGTCTTCGGAGGTGGCGCCGAACTCCATCGCCTGCGCAGCCTGGGCGATCATCGTGCCCGCGACCGAGGCGATGATGTGGACGCCGAGCACGCGGTCGGTGCGGGCATCGGCCACCACCTTGACGAAGCCCTCGGGCTCCCGGTTCGTCTTCGCGCGGCTGTTCGCCATCATCGGGAACTTGCCCGTTCTCACCTCGACTCCGGCTTCCTTCAGCTCGTCCTCGGTCTTGCCGACCGCCGCGATCTCCGGCCAGGTGTAGACCACGCTCGGAATCACGTCGTGATTGACGATGCCGACCTGGCCGGCGAGGATCTCGGCGACGGCGATGCCCTCGTCCTCGGCCTTGTGGGCGAGCATCGGCCCCGGCGTCACGTCGCCGATCGCGTAGATGCCCTCGACGCCGGTGCGGAACTCGCGATCGACCTCGATCTGGCCGCGCTCGTTGAGCGCGACCCGGGCCGCTTCGAGGTTCAGCCCTTCCGTGTTCGGGCGCCGCCCGATCGAGACCAGCACCACGTCCGCCTCGATGCTCTGCGCCTCGCCGCCTTTCGCCGGCTCCACGGTGAGGGTGACGCCGTCGCCCGACGTCTCCGCCTTGGTCACCTTGGTGGAGGTGCGGATGTCGAAGCCCTGCTTCTTGAAGATCTTGGCGGCTTCCTTGCGCACGTCATGGTCCATGCCGGGGAGGATCTGGTCGAGGAACTCGACGACCGTGACCTTGGCGCCGAGCCGCCGCCAGACCGATCCCAGCTCGAGCCCGATGACCCCGCCGCCGATCACCACCATGTGCCCCGGCACCTCGCCAAGCTCGAGGGCGCCGGTCGAATCGACGATCCGCTGCTGGTCGATCTCGACCCCAGGCAGCGGCGTCACCGACGAGCCGGTGGCGATGACGATGTTCTTGGCTTTATGTTCGGTCCCCGCGACCTCCACGCTGTTCCTGCCGGTGAAGCGCGCCTGGCCCTTGAGCCACGTCACCTTGTTCTTCTTGAACAGGAATTCGATTCCCTGCGTCAGCCCCTTCACCGCCTCCTTGCGGCCGCCGTGCATCGCCTCGAGGTCGAGCTCGACCTCCTTGGCCTTGACGCCCCATTTGGCGAGGGTGCCGTGCGCCGCCTCCTCGTAGAGCTCGGAGGCGTGGAGCAAGGCCTTGGAGGGGATGCAGCCGACGTTGAGGCAGGTGCCGCCGAGCGTCTCGCGGCTTTCGGCGCAGGCGGTCTTCAGCCCCAGCTGCGCCGCCCGGATCGCGGCGACATAGCCGCCGGGCCCGGCGCCGATCACGATCACGTCAAATTCGGTCTCTGCCATGTCGGTCCTCAATGTGTGTTCCTGCGGAAGCAGGAACCCAGTCGTGCCGGTGGCCTGGGCTCCTGCCCTTGCAGGAGGCACGTGTGACGCCGCCTAGTACGTTCCTGCGAAAGCGGGAACCGGGTCAGCGCGCAATGTCCTCGAACAGATCCCGCCATTCCGGGTTCATCTCCTCAATCGCCTGCAGCTTCCAGGCGCGCTTCCACTTCTTCATCTGCAACCCGCGCGCGCGAGCGTCTTGGATGTCGTCGAATGCCGTAAACCATACGAGAGTCTTGCAGCCATAGCGTTTCGTGAACCCGTCAGTCAGGCCGTCGCGGTGCTGCTACGCCCGCTGCGCAAGATTGCTCGTGACTCCGAGATACAATGTTCCATTCCGGCGGCTGGCCATGATGTAGACATAGCCCGTCCGCGCCACTCATTCCTCCGTGCTGGGGCTCCTGCTTTCGCAGGAGCACGCTACAAATCGATCAGAAGCCGGGTCGGGTCTTCGAGCGCCTCTTTCATCCGCACCAGGAAGGTGACCGCCTCGCGGCCGTCGACCAGGCGGTGGTCGTAGCTGAGGGCGAGGTACATCATCGGCCGGACGACGATCTCGCCGTCCCGCACGACCGGCCTTTCCTCGATCCGGTGCATGCCGAGCACCGCCGATTGCGGCGGGTTGACGATCGGGGTCGAGAGCAGCGAGCCGAAGACGCCGCCGTTCGAGATGGTGAAGGTGCCGCCCTGCATCTCGTCGATGGTGAGCGCCCCCTCCTTGGCACGGCGGCCGAAGTCGGCGATCGTCCGCTCGATCTCGGCGAAGGAGAGCGCCTGCGCGTCGCGGATCACCGGGACGACCAGCCCCTTGGGCGCGGACACCGCGATCGAGACGTCGACATAGTCGTGATAGACGATCTCGTCCCCGTCTATGTAGGCGTTGACCGCCGGGATGTCCCTGAGGGCGAGGCAGGCGGCTTTGACGAAAAAGCCCATGAAGCCGAGCCGGATGCCGTGCTTCTTCTCGAACAGCTCCTTGTAGCGGCCGCGCGCCTCCATCACCGCGGTCATGTCGACGTCGTTGAAGGTGGTGAGCAGCGCCGCCGTGTTCTGCGCCTCCTTGAGCCGGCTGGCGATGGTCTTCCTCAGGCGCGTCATCCGCACCCGTTCCTCGCGCCGCTCCTGTGTTCCTGCGGAAGCAGGAACCCGGTCCGTCGCCGGAGCCTGGGCTCCTGCTTTCGCAGGAGCGCTCGCGGGCGCGGGGCGGGGCGAAGCCGCGGGCGACGGTGCAGGGACGGGCGCGGGCGCCGCCTTCTGCGCCTCGGCCGCGGCGAGCACGTCGTCCTTGGTGAGGCGGCCGTCCTTGCCGGTGCCCTTGATCTTCGAGGGGTCGAGCCCATGCTCGAGCACCAGGCGCCGCACCGAGGGGGAGAGGGTGAGCTGCGGCCCCTCGTCCTCCTCCGGCTCCTCCTCTTCGCGCAGCTCCACATTCTCGCCGGCGCCGGCGGGATTGACGGGGGTGGAAGCGGGCGCCGGCGTCTCGGGCTGCGCCTCGGCCTCGCTGCCGTCGCCGGGCTCGATCCGCGCGATCACCGCGCCGACCTCGACCG
>JALYHK010000198.1 GCA_030776605.1 Pseudomonadota bacterium | reverse complement strand
ACCCATCATCCACGAGCACGGCGGCCACGTCGACAAGTTCGTCGGCGACGGGCTGCTCGCCGTCTTCGGCGCGCCCCGCCGCCAGCCGGATCACGCCGACCAGGCGCTCGCCGCCGCGCTGGCGATCGCCGGCGTGGCGGCGGCGAGTCAGCTTAGCGCCACCCATTTCGAGATCAACAGACTGCTGGGCGACCTGTGGGTCGAGACCGACGCGATCTGGCGCTCCCATCTCGGGCAGCGGCCGAACGAGGATTTCGTAACGCCCGTCGGGCCGCTGTTCTACGGAGTCTATCGGCTGCTGTCCCTCCTCGAGGCGCCGTCGCTCCACCTGATGGTGCACGCCAACCTGCTGGTCGGCGCGGCGGCGGCGCTGCTCGCCTTCTTCGTCGCCCGCCGCGCCGCGTCCACGGAAGCGGTGGTGCTGCTGATGCTCGCAGCCTTCCTCGCCGCCGCCTCGGGGCGGGCGATCGGCACGCCGCTCACCGCCCAGTCGGTCGAATATATCGTCCCCTACAACCGCTGGTCCTGGGCGATCGCGATTCCATGTGTCTTCGGTCTGCTCGTCCGGCACCGCGGCGTGGCGATGGTGCCGTTCGCGCTGGTCGGGCTGGGGCTCGCTGCGCTCTTCTTCCTCAAGCTCTCCTATTTCGTCGCGCTCGCCGGCCTCGCCGCCGGAGCCTTCCTGCTCGACGCTCTGGAATGCGAGGCGCGGCCGGCGCTCGCCCCGCGCGCGGCCGCGCTGGCGGGCTCGCTCGCGCTGTTCCTCGCGCTGGGTGCGGCGGTCTGGTCGATCGGGGCCTATCTCGCCGACGTCAGAATGGTGGCGGCGGCCAATTACGTCAGCTTCCGCCTGGTCAAGTTCGCGATGCAGCTGCCGGAAGCGGCGCTGATGTTCGGCCTCGCCTTGCTCGTCCACCACCTCGCCTCCGGCTTCGGACGCCTGCACCGGCTGGACGCTGCGCGGCTGCTGCTGGTCGTCGGCTCAGGGGCGGCGATCATGTCGCAGAACCACGAGGCCAACGAGGCGCCGCTGTACCTAGCGGGGCTGATCCTCGCCTATGTGCTCGGGCGGAGCCGGGCCGGCGAAGCGGCCGCTGCGGGAGAGCGCGCGGCGGGGGCGTCCTTCTGGCTGACGTTCCTGCTGCTGCTCGTCCCGGCGAGCGCCGATGCGGGGACGGCGGCGATGGCGCGGCTGCGCGCTGCGGCCAAGCCGCTGCCGCCGATCGCCGCCTTCGCCGGCACGCCGCTCGCGGACCTGCGCTCCGTGGACCGGGAGGAGATCGGCAGGGTGATCGACGGGCTCGCCTTATTGAGACGGGCCGGGCATTCCGGCGAGACGGTGCTGCCGTTCACGATGGGCAATCCCTTCCCGGCGCTCACCGGGACGCGCTCGCCGCTGGGCGCGCAGGCGATCTGGTACTACGGCCGGACCTTTTCCGAGCGGCACCGGCCGCCGGCGGAGCGCGCCCTCGGCGACGCCGACTTCCTGCTGATCGCCAGGGACGATCTCACCTCGCAATGGATGTGGCGGGTCTACGAGCCGGCGATCCGCGCCCAATACCGGCCGGTCGGCGAGAGCCGCCACTGGGTCGCCTGGCGCCGCGCCGAGCAGGCGGCGGAGCGAGCCCGGGGCTGAGCTGTGCCGCAAGGCCGATGCGGTGGACAAGGCGAAGCCGATCGCGCAGGGAGCGGGCGCAGCGCATCCGCCGAGGATAGAATGACCGCAAAGCCCCTCCCCTTCGACTGGGCCGATCCCTTCGCGCTCGACGCGCAGCTCAGCGACGAGGAGCGGCTCGTCCGCGACACGGCCGAGGGCTATGCGCAGGAGAAGCTGCTGCCGCGGGTCACGCAAGCCTTCCTCGACGAGCGCTTCGACCGTGCGATCATGAGCGAGATGGGCGCGCTCGGCCTGCTCGGGGCGACGATCCCCTCCGATTATGGGGGGGCGGGGCTCAACTACGTGAGCTACGGCCTGGTCGCGCGGGCGGTCGAGCGGGTCGACAGCGGCTACCGCTCCGCCATGTCGGTGCAGTCCTCTTTGGTGATGTACCCGATCCACGCCTACGGCAGCGAGGAGCAGCGCCGCAAATATCTGCCGAAGCTGGCGACCGGGGAGTGGGTCGGCTGCTTCGGCCTCACCGAGCCGGACGCGGGCTCCGACCCCGGCGCGATGCGCACCCGCGCCGAAAAGGTCGACGGCGGCTACCGCCTCTCCGGCAGCAAGATGTGGATCACCAATTCGCCGATCGCCGACGTCTTCGTCGTCTGGGCCAAGTCGGACGCCCACGACGGCCGCATCCGCGGGTTCCTGCTCGAAAAAGGGATGAAGGGCCTCTCGGCACCGAAGATCGGCGAGAAGCTCAGCCTGCGCGCCTCGATCACCGGCGAGATCGTGATCGACGGGGTCGAAGTGCCGGAGGAGAATTTGCTGCCGAACGCGAGCGGGCTTGCAGGCCCGTTCGGCTGCCTCAACCGCGCCCGCTACGGCATCGCCTGGGGCTCGATGGGCGCCGCCGAGGCCTGCTACCGCGCCGCCCGCTCCTACACGCTCGAGCGCAAGCAGTTCGGACGCCCCCTCGCCGCCACCCAGCTCGTCCAGCTGAAGCTCGCCGACATGGCGACCGAGATCTCCCTCGGCCTGCAGGCGGCGCTGCGGGTCGGGCGGCGGCTGGACGAGGGCGAGCTGATCCCCGAGACGATCAGCCTCATCAAGCGCAACAACGTCGGCAAGGCGCTCGCGATCGCGCGGGTCGCCCGCGACATGCACGGCGGCAACGGCATTTCGGCCGAGTTCCACGTCATGCGCCACGCGGCCAACCTCGAGACGGTCAACACCTACGAGGGCACGCACGACGTCCACGCCCTCATCCTCGGCCGCGCGATCACCGGGATCCCGGCCTTTTGAGGATCGGGGGCATGGACAAGCCCCTTGCCGGCCTTCGGGTGCTAGAGCTCGCCCGCATCCTCGCCGGGCCTTGGGCGGGGCAGCTGCTCGCCGACCTCGGCGCCGAGGTGGTGAAGGTCGAGCGGCTGGGCTCCGGCGACGACACCCGCGGCTGGGGGCCGCCCTTCGCGCCCGACGGCGCCGCCGCTTATTTCCACAGCTGCAACCGCGGCAAGAAATCGGTCGCCGTCGATCTCGAGACCGCCGACGGTCAGGCGCAGGTCCGGGCGCTCGCCGCCGAAGCCGACGTGCTGATCGAGAATTTCAAGGTCGGCGGCCTGAAGAAGTACGGGCTCGACTACGAGCGCCTCAAGGCCGTGAACCCCGGGCTCGTCTACTGCTCGATCACCGGCTTCGGACAGACCGGGCCCTACGCGGCCCGCGCCGGCTACGATTTCATGATCCAGGGCATGGGCGGCATCATGGCGCTCACCGGCGCGCCGGAGGGCGAGCCGCAGAAGGTCGGCGTCGCCTATGCCGACATCTTCACCGGCCTCTACGCCGCCGTCGCCATCCTGGCGGCGCTGCGGCGCCGCGACGAGACCGGCGAGGGCTGCCACATCGACATGGCGCTGCTCGACTGCCAGGTCGGCGTGCTGGCCAACCAGGCGATGAACTACCTTGCCTCCGGCCGCTCGCCGCCGCGCATGGGCAACGCCCATCCCAACATCGTGCCCTACCAGGTGTTTCCCGTCGCCGAGGGCTACGCTATCGTGGCTGTCGGCAACGACGCGCAGTTCACTAGGTTCTGCGCGGTTCTCGGC
>JALYHK010000197.1 GCA_030776605.1 Pseudomonadota bacterium | reverse complement strand
CGGCCAGATGTCCTTGAGAAACACGTCGCTGCCGTCGCTGCCGCGGCCGAGCGGGGTCTCGACCATGTCCTCGGTGACCGTCCCCTTCAGCGCATAAGCGACGACCAGCGGCGGCGAGGCGAGGAAGTTGGCGCGCACGTCGGGCGAGACCCGACCCTCGAAATTGCGGTTCCCCGAGAGCACCGAGGCGGCGACCAGGTCGTTGGCGTGGATCGCCTTCGAGATCGGCTCCGGGAGCGGGCCCGAATTGCCGATGCAGGTGGTGCAGCCGTAGCCGACCAGATCGAAGCCGATCGCGTTCAGATCCTCGCTGAGCCCGGCGCGGTCGAGATAGTCGGTGACCACCTGGCTGCCCGGCGCGAGCGAGGTCTTGACCCAGGGCTTCCTCTCCAGCCCCTTCTCCCGCGCCTTGCGCGCGACCAGGCCGGCGGCGACCAGCACCGAGGGGTTGGAGGTGTTGGTGCAGCTGGTGATCGCCGCGATCACCACGTCGCCGTGGCCGATGTCGCAGGCGAACTCGCCGTCCTCGACCGGGAAGCGGTCGCCGATGCTCTTCGAATCGTGGCCATATTCCTTCTCGAAGTCGGCGACGAACTCGTCGTCGACCTGCGACAGCGAGACCTTGTCCTGCGGCCGCTTCGGCCCGGCCAGCGACGGCTCGACCGAGGACATGTCGAGCGCCAGCGTGTCGGTGAACACCGGCTCCGACCCCGGCTCGAGCCACAGCCCCTGCTCCCGGCAATAGGCCTCGACGAGCGCGATCTGCTCCTCCGAGCGCCCGGTGAGGCGGTAATAATCGAGCGTCTTCTGATCGATCGGGAAGAAGCCGCAGGTCGCGCCATATTCGGGCGCCATGTTGGCGATCGTCGCGCGGTCGGCGACCGAAAGCGCCGAGACGCCCGGCCCGTAGAATTCGACGAAGCGGCCGACGACGCCGCGCCGGCGCAGCATCTGGGTCACCGTCAGCACCAGGTCGGTGGCGGTGATCCCCTCCGCGAGCGCGCCGGAGAGGTGGAAGCCGACCACCTCGGGGATCAGCATCGAGACCGGCTGGCCGAGCATCCCCGCTTCCGCTTCGATTCCGCCGACGCCCCAGCCGAGCACGCCGAGGCCGTTCACCATCGTCGTATGGCTGTCGGTGCCGACCAGCGTGTCGGGATAGGCGACCTCCGCGCCGTCGGGCGCGCGGGAGGTCCACACCGAGCGGGCGATATGCTCGAGATTGACCTGGTGGCAGATGCCGGTGCCGGGCGGCACCACCTTGAAATTGTCAAACGCCGAGGCGCCCCACTTCAGGAACTGGTAGCGCTCGATGTTGCGCTGATATTCGAGCTCGACATTGCGCGCGAACGCCTTGGGCGTGCCGAACTCGTCGACCATCACGCTGTGGTCGATGACGAGGTGGACCGGGACCTGCGGGTTGATCCGCGCCGGATCGCCGCCGAGCGCCTTCATCGCGTCCCGGAGCGCCGCGAGGTCGACCACCGCAGGGACGCCGGTGAAGTCCTGCATCAGCACGCGGGCGGGGCGGTACTGGATCTCGTGGGCGATCCGCCGCTCCTTCTGCCAGTCGACCAAAGCCTGGAGGTCGGCGCGGGTGACGGTCTTGCCGTCCTCGAAGCGGATGAGGTTCTCGAGCAGCACCTTCATCGAGAAGGGCAGGCGCGAGATGTCGCCTAATGCGGCTGCGGCCTTGGCGAGGGAGTAATAAGCGTAGGTCTTGCCGCCGACCTTGAGCTCGGAGCGGGTGTCGAGGGCGTTGTTGCCGACTGCGGTCATGGGGGCCTCGTCGCAAAGTGGTACTTTGCGCCGGGTGAGCGGCCGGCGCCGTTGGCGCGGGCTCTAGCAAGGTGCAGTGTCTGGGGAAAGGGCGGCAGCGCCGCGTCACCGAGGCTCACATTTACAACCGCGAGGCCGAGCTGGTACTTGGAGGCTCTACGCGCCGCCCCCGCCTTGGATCTTCGCCTCGGCGATCTTATGCAAAATATTCAGAAACTCGCGTTGCCGCACACCCTCGTCGCCACGCCGCTCAGAGGCGCTTCGTGCAGTTGCGAATGCCTCAGCGATCTCATCATTTGAAACGAGCGTTTGGGTGCCCGGGTCCCCATCGTGGGTACGCGACGCGGCCTTCCGAGCTTCATCTAAATAGAACTCCGCCAATCTCCTAGCTTCGTCCACGCTCGTGAGAGGAGAAAGGGTTATCTGGTTTTCCAATCGACTCCGGAACGCTGGCAACGCTGACGCATATCGACGCATCGCATCTGGGGTAATCGCGATAACGACACGCCCGGCTGCTCTTCAAACACGTCGGCTATCCAGGATAGGTGTGTAACTAGCGCTAGCAACGGATTTAAGCGGACCTCGCCCCCGAGCTCATCCGAGGCGCTTTGACTTCCACTCCACTCTACATCACCCGCTTCAAGCACCTCACGAGCGCGGTCAATGAATGCACGAAGCGCCAACACACCCCGCAGCTCCGGAGGGGCATCGATCGAAAACGCCTGAAGAAGTTTTGCCTCCAGGTCGGCACGGGCATCCACATCGGTCACACCCCCGAATGCGTCTTCAACCATCCGCCAGCTAAAAACTTCCTTCTGCAGGCCGCTACCTCGACCGAGATATTCACGAGCGGCGATAGACGGATCACCCGTCGCACTCCCGTCGCCGCGCATCAGAATGGCCGACGGCGGAACAAACTCGCGCCACACCGAAATCTTGAATTTGGACGATTCCGCCATATCAACCCCCACCTTGCCCTTATGGCTGGCCTCAGCTGGCAGGGCAACGTTGGTCATGTACGGATTCAGCGCCTGCAGCGCAGGTGTTCCGATGATCTTCGCTGGCAGAGGCTATAAGGGTCATGACAGATTCAGTCCTGCGGGGGTATGACGCCGCCTGCCATGCGTCCCGTCTCGACAAACTGCACTCTCTCTGCCTCAAACGCCTGCCGCAGCTTTTGAACCCGCGCCGGCAGCACCGACTCCCCCGCCTCAAACCTGGCGACGGTCCG
This sequence comes from Pseudomonadota bacterium, assembly GCA_030776605.1. GTDB lineage: Bacteria > Pseudomonadota > Alphaproteobacteria > Sphingomonadales > Sphingomonadaceae > Allosphingosinicella. The sequence continues at coordinate 709 of JALYHK010000197.1, read as the reverse complement.
CCTGCTGACGCCGGAGGCGGCAGCAACGTCGTCGAGGGTCCAGCCGAGCGCGGCGCGCGCCATGCGGCACTGGACCACGTTCAAAATTGCACTCCCAGTGCAAAAAGCACTTACGCTCGCTCCTCTCGTATGGCACTAGCAATGCCACAGATCAGAACCCCCATTCCCTCTGCGGGAGAACCTTGGATATGGCTTCCGGGGAGCATAGCTGCACGCGCCGCGATCTTCTAGGCGCTGCCGTCGCGGTGGCGGGGATTGGGCCTGCGGCTCTCTCGTATGACAGCCCCTCACCCTCGCGTCCTTCGGACGCTCTCCCTCTCCCCGGAACGGGAGAGGGGCGGTTCGCGCGCGCGCTCGCGGCGGTGCGGCGGGCGGAGGGGGTTATGCGGGCGGCGGAAGCGGCCTCGAACGCGCCGGGGCTGGCGATCGACGAGGTTTTCGCGCTCGAGGAGGCGTTCGGGGGAGCGGATCGTCGCGTTCAACCGGGCGCTCCGCCGGCTGCTCGCGGCGCAGGCGGCGGACCTGCCGCGCTGGCGGCGAAGATCGCGCTCGCCGCGGATTACGAGGCGGCGACGATTTCCGGCGCGGAAGACTGCCTCCAGGCGCTGAAGGCGGACGCAGCTCGTTTGGCGCGGGAGGTGGGGACAGTTTGCTAGCAAACTGTCCCCAGTTACGCCCCTTCGACTCTGCCCGGGACAGGCCCTTCCCC
>JALYHK010000196.1 GCA_030776605.1 Pseudomonadota bacterium | reverse complement strand
CCGTGGGGGCGAACGGGTTGAGGGCCCCGGCGGAGCCGCGGGCGCGGCGGGGCGCCCTGGCCCCTTGCGCGCCACCGCCCAGGGGCGCTAGGCGCTCGGCCATGGGCCTGTTCAAGAACCTGTTCACCTGGTGGGAAGGCGCGAGTCTGGGCACGATGATCGCGACCTGGCGCCACGGCGTGAAGGTCGGCACGGACTCGCTTGGCAACGTCTACTACCGCTCCAGGAAGGGCGACCGGCGCTGGGTGATCTACAACGGATCGAACGATGCCAGCCGGATTCCTCCCGAATGGTACGCCTGGATCCACAAGCAGATCGACGCGCCGCCCGACGAGGCGCTGCCGCCGCCGCCGAAGTTCCTGAAGCCGCCGACGCCGAACCTCACCGGCACGCCGCTCGCCTACCGCCCGTCCGGCGCCCTCGAGCGCGGCGGCCAGCGGCAGGCGGCGAGCGGCGACTATGAAGCCTGGACGCCCGACTGACGATGCGCCGCAGCACCGTTCTTGCGGCCGCGGCCGGCCTGCTCGCCGTTTCCGCCTGCGGCCCACAAGGGGCGCCCGAGCGCGCGCCGCAGAACGACACCGAGCCGCAGCCCGAGACGATCGACATACCCCAGACCGTGGCCGAAGTCGCGCCCGGCACCACCCCGATGGCGGAGCGGGTGGCGGTGCTCGGGCTGCTCAACAAGCGCAACGGCATCTCGCGAGAGCTGACGCTGCGCCCGGGGCAGGCGGTTCGCGTCGGCGACGTCATCGTGCGGCTGCACGCCTGCGAGACCACCGCGCCGTGGGAGGAGCAGAGCCTGACCGGCGCCTTCGTGCAGCTCGACGTGCGCAATCCCGACGGCCAGTTCCAGCGCGCCTTCTCGGGCTGGCTTTACAAGGAGAGCCCGTCGCTCAACGTGGTCGAGCACCCCGTCTACGACCTGTGGCCCAAGAGCTGCGAGATGACCCATCCGGAAGCGGGGGAGTCGACGGTGCGCGCCGGATCGGCGGCGAGCAGCCGGTCGAGCGCACCGAATTCGCCGGCGGGGGGCCGCGCTGCGCCCTCTCCGGGAGCGCCGCCCGCCGGCGAGCCCAAGGCCTCGGAGAGCAATTCCACGTAGCGGCGCTGCCCGATCTCGACCGCGCCGAGGCTGGCGAGATGGGGCGTCATGAACTGGCAATCGAGCAGCTTGAACCCGCCGACCTTCAGCCGCGCGACCAGCCAGGCCAGGGCCACCTTCGAGGCGTCGCGCTCGGCCGAGAACATGCTTTCGCCGAAGAAGGCGGCGCCGAGCCGGACGCCGTAGAGCCCGCCGGCGAGCCGCCCCCCGCGCCAGCACTCGATCGAATGGGCGTGGCCGAGCCGGTGGAGCAGATTGTAGCTCTCCTCGATCTCGGCGTTGATCCACGTCTCCTCGCGCTCGGTGCAGCGCCGCAGCACCTCGCCGAACGCGCGGTCGCGGGTCACCTCGAAGACGCCCGCGCGAAGCGTCTTGCGAAGCGAGCGGGAGAGGCGGAACCGGTCGAGCGGCAGGATCGCGCGGCGCCGCGGCTCGATCCAGAAGACCTCGCGCGCATCGCGGCTGTCGGACATCGGGAAGACGCCGATCGAATAGGCGCGAAGCAGCAGCTCGGGATCGATCGGAGCCATGGCGCCGCGATGCTGCGCCCGTCGGGGGACGTCAACAGGCCTACCGCGGCTTCGGCCCGCGACTCAGAGGATCTCGCGCACCTTGTCCTGGGGCCGGCAGAGACGCACCCCCTTCTCCGTCTCGACCAGCGGCCGCTCGATCAGGATCGGGTTCTCGGCCATCGCCTCGAGAATCGCCTCGTCGCTGACGGCGCCCTCGACCAGATCGAGGTTGTGCGCCAGCGGCTCCTTGGCGCGCAAGCCTTCGCGCGGGCTGATCCCGGCGTGCTCGTACATCCGCCGCAGCTCGTCCTTCGACGGCGGGTCGGCGAGATATTCGCGCACCGTCACGTCCGCGCCCTCCTCGCGGAGGATCTCGAGCGCCTTTCGCGACGTGCCGCATTTCGGATTGTGCCAGATGGTCGCCTTCATCGCTTCCCCTTCGGCTCGGCTACTGCGTCTCGCGGCTCAGCCACTCTTCGAGCCATTTGATCGTATAGTCGCCGCGCTGGAACTCGGCATCGTCGATCAGCGCCTGGTGGAGCGGGATCGTCGTCTTCATGCCTTCGATGACGAACTCCTCGAGCGCGCGCCTGAGGCGCATGATGCAGCGCTCCCGGGTCGTGCCGTAGACGATCAGCTTGGCGATCATGCTGTCGTAGTAGGGCGGCACCCGATAGCCGGCGTAGAGGCCCGAATCGACACGCACGTGCATGCCGCCGGGCGCGACGTAGTTCTTCACCAGGCCGGGGGAGGGGGCGAAGGTCTTCGGGTCCTCTGCGTTGATCCGGCATTCGATGGCATGGCCGCGGAACTGGATCTGCTGCTGCTCGCAGGAGAGGCCCTCGCCGCAGGCGATGCGGATCTGCTCGCGCACCAGATCGAGGCCGGTAATCATCTCGGTGACCGGATGCTCGACCTGCAGCCGCGTGTTCATCTCGATGAAGAAGAATTCGTCGTTCTCGTAGAGGAACTCGACCGTCCCGGCGCCGCGATAGCCCATGTCGGACATCGCTCTGGCGACGATGCCGCCCATCCGCTCGCGCTGCTCGGCGCTGATCACCGGGGAGGGCGCTTCCTCGAGGACCTTCTGGTGGCGGCGCTGGAGCGAGCAGTCGCGCTCGCCGAGGTGGACGGCATTGCCCTCGCCGTCGCCGAACACCTGGAACTCGATGTGGCGCGGGTCGCCGAGATATTTCTCGATGTACACCGTCTCGTCGCCGAAGGCGTTCTTCGCCTCGGTGCGGGCCTGCATCATCTGGGTCTCGAGCTCGGTCGCGGAGCGGACCACCTTCATGCCCCGGCCGCCGCCGCCCGAGGCGGCCTTGACGATCAGAGGATAGCCGGTCTCGGCGGCGACGGCGCGCGCTTCCTCAATGCCCTCGACCGGGCCGTCCGAGCCCGGCACGAGGGGGAGGCCGAGCTTGGCGGCGGTGCGCTTCGCCTCGACCTTGTCGCCCATCACCCGGATATGCTCAGGCTTCGGCCCGATCCAGACGATGTTGTGCAATTCGACGATCTCGGCGAAGCGCGCATTTTCGCTCAGGAAGCCGTAGCCGGGGTGGACGGCGTCGGCGCGGGAGATCTCGGCCGCCGAGATGATGTTGGGGATGTTGAGGTAGCTTTCGCTCGCCGGCGGCGGGCCGATGCAGATCGCCTCGTCGGCGAGGCGGACGTGCATCGCGTCGGCGTCGGCGGTCGAGTGCACGGCCACCGTCTTGATGCCCATTTCGTGGCAGGCGCGATGGATGCGGAGCGCGATCTCGCCGCGGTTGGCGATGAGGACCTTGTTGATCGCCATTACTCGATGATCAGCAGCGGCTGGTCGTACTCGACGGGCTGGCCGTCCTGGACGAGCAGCTGGGTGACGGTCCCGGCGCGCGGTGCGGTGATCGGGTTCATCACCTTCATCGCCTCGATGATGACGAGCGTGTCGCCCTCCCGCACGCTCTGGCCGGGGGCGACGAACGGCTTCGCGCCGGGCTCGGGCGAGAGATAGATCGTGCCGACCATCGGCGACTTGACCGCGCCGGGATGGGTGGCGGCAGGGGCGTCGGCAGGCGCGGCAGGCGCCGGAGCGGCGGTCGGAGCGGCCGCCGGCGCGGGGGCGGGGGC
>JALYHK010000195.1 GCA_030776605.1 Pseudomonadota bacterium | reverse complement strand
CGACCTCAGCGAGGCGAGGGTGCGGGCGATCGTCGCCGAGGAGCTGGAGAAGATTCTCGCGCCGGTCGCCCAGCCGCTCGAGATCGACGCCTTCCCGCGGCCGCAGGTCATCCTGGTCGTCGGCGTCAACGGGTCGGGCAAGACCACCACCATCGCCAAGCTCGCCCATTTGCTGCTCGAGCAGGACTATTCGGTGCTGCTCGCCGCCGGCGACACCTTCCGCGCCGCGGCGATCGACCAGCTGCGCGTCTGGGCGGAGCGGATCGGCGTGCCGGTGATCGCCGGCCCCGAAGGCGGCGACAGCTCGGCGATCGTGTTCGACGGCGTCAAGAAAGCGACCGCCGAGGGGATCGACGCGCTGATCGTCGACACCGCCGGGCGGCTCCAGAACAAGACCGCGCTGATGGACGAGCTCGCCAAGATCCGGCGGGTGCTCGGCCGCCTCAATCCGGAGGCGCCGCACGACGTGGTGCTGGTGCTCGACGCGACGACCGGGCAGAACGCGCTCAGCCAGATCGAGGTGTTCCGCGACGTGGCGGGGGTAACCGGCCTGGTCATGACCAAACTCGACGGCACCGCGCGCGGCGGCGTCCTCGCCGCGGCGGCGGAGCGTTACGGCCTGCCGATCCATGCCATCGGCGTCGGCGAGCGGATCGACGACCTGAGGCCGTTCGACCCGAGGGAAGCGGCGCGGGCGATCGCCGGCGCGAGCGGAGAAAGCCAGTGAGCGTGAGCGAGGAACGGGGCGAGGGTCAGCAGGCGCACGGGCCGGGGCCGGGGGCGCGGCTGGCGATCGACCTCGTGCCGCTGGTGGTCTTCTTCGCCACCTATTTCTGGAGCGACATCTTCACCGCCACGGTCGCCTTCATGGTCGCGATCACCGCGGCGATGCTCGTCTCGCAGCTCAAATACCGCCACATCTCGCCGATGCTCTGGTTCTCGGGCGCGATGGTGCTGGTGCTCGGCGGCATCACCGTCTGGCTCCACGACGACACCTTCATCAAGATGAAGCCGACCCTGCTCTATTCGGTGATCGCGGCGGTGCTGCTGTTCGGGCAGCTGACCGGGCGCAATTTCCTCAAAGCGCTGCTCGGCACCGCCTATCCTGGCCTGTCCGACCGCGGCTGGCAGCTCCTCACCCGCAACTGGATCGGCTTCTTCCTCGTCCTCGCCGCGATCAACGAGGCGGTCTGGCGGACCAGCAGCACCGATTTCTGGGTGGCGTTCAAGCTCTGGTTCTTCCTGCCTATGACCTTCCTCTTCGCCCTCGCCAACGTCCCAATGCTGATGCGCCACGGCATGAAGGTGGAGGACGCGCGCGAGGAGCCCCCGATCCCGCCGACGCAGTGACCGCCATGCGCCCGGTGATCGAGATCGAGGGTCTTTCGAAGACCTACAAGGGCGGCCACCGGGCGCTGAAGGACGTGGAGCTGACGATCCGCAAGGGCGAGATTTTCGCGCTGCTCGGCCCCAACGGCGCCGGCAAGACCACCCTGATCAACATCGTCTGCGGCATCGTAACGCCGAGCGCGGGCCGGGTTCTGGTCGACGGCCACGACCATCTCGCCGACTATCGCGCCGCCCGCCAGAAGATCGGCCTCGTCCCCCAGGAGCTCCACACCGACGCCTTCGAGAGCGTCTGGGCGACGGTGACCTTCTCGCGCGGCCTGTTCGGCTGCCCGCCCGCTCCCGCCTACGTCGAGCGCGTGCTGGGCGACCTCTCGCTGCTCGACAAGCGCAAGGCGAAGATCATGACGCTGTCGGGCGGGATGAAGCGGCGGGTGATGATCGCCAAGGCGCTCTCGCACGAGCCCGAGATCCTGTTCCTCGACGAGCCCACCGCCGGCGTCGACGTCGAGCTGAGGCGCGACATGTGGGAGCTGGTGCTGCGCCTGCGCGAGACCGGCGTCACCATCATCCTCACCACCCATTATATCGAGGAAGCCGAGGAGATGGCGGACCGGGTTGGGGTGATCAGCAGGGGCGAGCTGATCCTGGTCGAGGAGAAGAGCGCGCTGATGAAGAAGCTCGGCAAGAAGCAGCTCACCCTAAGCCTCGCCGAGCCGCTGGCGGCGATCCCGCCGCAGCTTTCCGAATGGCCGCTGGAGCTCAAGGCGGACGGCCACGAGCTGGAGCTCACCTTCGATGCCCACGCCGACCGCACCGGCGTTCCTTCCCTGCTCAAGCGGATGAGCGAGCTCGGCATCGGCTTCAGGGACCTCAACACGCGGCAAAGCTCGCTCGAGGAGATTTTCGTCAGCCTCGTCTCGACGCGGGGGCGGGCGTGAGCGCGCGCGCGTTCAACCGCTACGGCGTCTGGGCGATCTACCGCTTCGAGATGGCGCGGGCACTCAGGACGCTGCTGCAGAGCGTGGTGACGCCGGTGATCACCACCTCGCTCTACTTCATCGTCTTCGGCGCGGCGATCGGATCGCGGATGACCGAGATCGACGGCATCGCCTACGGCGGCTTCATCGTCCCGGGCCTGATCATGCTCTCGCTGTTCACCCAATCTATCTTCAACGCCAGCTTCGGCATCTATTTCCCCAAGTTCACCGGCACCATCTACGAGATCCTCTCGGCGCCGGTCTCGACGCTGGAGATCGTGCTCGCCTACGTCGGCGCGGCGGCGACCAAGTCGATCGTCCTCGGCCTCATCATCCTGGCCACCGCGAGGCTCTTCGTGCCGATCAGCATCCTCCATCCCGGCTGGATGATCCTCTTCCTGCTGCTGATCGCGACCACCTTCAGCCTGTTCGGCTTCATCATCGGCGTCTGGGCGGAAAGCTTCGAGCAGCTCAACTTCATCCCGATGCTGATCGTCACCCCGCTCACCTTCCTCGGCGGCGCCTTCTACTCGATCGACATGCTCGCCGAGCCGTGGCGGACGGCGACCTATTTCAACCCGGTGGTCTATCTGATCAGCGGCTTCCGCTGGAGCTTCTACGCCACCGCCGACGTCGCGGTCGGGGTGAGCCTGGCGATGACGCTCGCCTTCTTCTTCCTCTGCCTCGGCGCGATCGTCTGGATCTTCAAGACCGGCTATCGGCTCAAGAGCTAGGCGCTCAGGCGACCGGCCGCCGCGCGCGCAGCGCCTGGGCGAGCGTGCCCTCGTCCAGATAGTCGAGCTCGCCGCCGACAGGCAGGCCGTGGGCGAGCTGCGTGAGGCGGACCGGGAAGCGCTCGAGCCGCTCGGCGAGATAATGGGCGGTGGTCTGGCCCTCCAGCGTCGCGTTCATCGCCAGCACCACCTCGTCGATCCCGCCGGCGGCGACGCGCGCGACGAGGCGGTCGATCGACAGGTCCTCGGGCCGCACGCCCTCGAGCGCCGAGAGGCGGCCGCCGAGCACGTGGAAGGCGCCGGGGAACAGCCGCGAGCGATCGAGCGCCCAGAGGTCCGACACTTCCTCGACGACGCAGAGCAGGCGCGGGTCCCGGCGGGGATCGGCGCAGATGGTGCAGGGATCGCTCGTGTCGACATTGCCGCAATTGGAGCAGGTGGAGAGGCTCTCCTTCACCCTCTCCAGCGCGCGCAGCAGCGGCGCAAGCGCCGTCTCGCGGCGCTTCATCAGGTGAAGCACCGCCCGGCGCGCCGAGCGCGGCCCGAGCCCCGGCAGGCGCGCCAGCGCCTGCGTCAGCGCGTCGATCTCCGGAGAGGCCATGAAGGGGTAGGTAGGAGGTGCGGATAAGGACGTAAATGCCAACTCCGTTCGGTCCGAGCGCGAACGGAGCTCTGTGT
>JALYHK010000194.1 GCA_030776605.1 Pseudomonadota bacterium | reverse complement strand
GTCGAACACCGTCTGCTGGATCGAGAGCAAAGCGTCGGTCCGTTGCTCGGGGCGGGAGCGTTCGATGATGTTCTCGGGATCGTTGGAAAATTCGCGCGAGATCACCCGGTACGAGCTGACCGAGAAGTCCCCCGACGGCTGCTGCCGCTCGCGTGCCTCGGCGAGATAGGCGCGGGCCTCGTCGGTCACGGCCTCCTGCTCGAGCCGGGCGGGGTGGCGGGCCACCGCCGCGGCGATGACCGCGCGAAACTCCTCGAAGCTCGCCCTGCTGGCGGCGAGCTGGAGGATCGGATCGACGGCCGGATCGATGCGCATCGGATTGGCGGAGGGCGGCGGCAGCGACGGCGGCTGAGCCTGCGCAAGCGCGGTCACGCCCGCGCCGACGGCGAGCCCGAGCGCACGCGCGCGCAGCCGGTCCCATGCCCACCCCACAGCGGGCGCAGTTACCCTTCCGGAGCCGAGAAAGCCAGCTAAGTTTTTGCGGCGCGCGGACTTTCCGGGGCAGCTCCTAGAGTATCGGCTCGGCGCCGCCGAAACGTTCCTCGGCGATGCGATGCGCGCGCGGATCGTCGACGTCGATCCACCAGCGTCCGCCGATGTCGAGCGCCCGCGCCTCGCCTGCATCGGCGAGCCGCTGGACGCCCTCGGAAAGGCTGCCCGACCCGCCGGCCGCGACGCTTGCGCGGATCGCCTCGACGAGCGAGGGCCCGGCGCGGAATAGGCCAACGTCGATCGCATTGTAGCGCGCCAGTGCCTTGCCGAGGCGGACGATCCGCCCGCCCTCCCCCACTTCGACCTTGGTCGCGTCGTCGAGGTCGATCAGCGGGTTGTCGATGCCGCGGTCGACGGCGAGGGTGAGGGCGGCGCCGCTCTCCTCGCGCGCGAGCATCGCGACGACCGCCGGATCGAACAGGTGGTCCGCCATCAGCAGCAGGAACTCGCCGGCAAGCTGCGGCGCGGCTGCGACCACCGACAGGCCGTTCGGCCGCGGCCATTGCTCGTTGCGCACGCAGGCAAGGCTGATCCCTTCCGCCGCCGCAAAGGCGTGGACGAACGCCTCGACGGCCGCGGCGGCGAAGCCGGTGACGACGATGAAGTCGCTCGCGCCGCCGGCGCGGGCGCGGCGGATCACATGCTCGATCAGCGGGCGCCCGGCGACCGGGGCGAGCGGCTTCGATGCGGCGAGCGACTGCAGCCTGCTGCCTTGTCCGGCGGCGATGATCAGGCACTTCATGACGGCTGCGGGGCGCTAGCGCCGGCCCGCGCCCCGGGCAAGCGGCTTCGGCTTGCGGACGCGATGCGGCCGGTGCAAGAGGCGCCGGATTCGCCTAAGGAATATCAATGGCTTCAACGGCAGCAGCGGAGGCGAGGGCGTGCCGCGCGGGGCCGGCGCCGGGCAAGCCGCCGGAACTCCAGAGCTTCCTCAACGCGCGCCTTTTCCACCCGCTCGCGCGGCGCCTCGCGCTGGCGCTGCGGCCGACGGGGATCACCCCCAACATGGTCTCGGTCGCCGGGGCGCTCTGCGTCGTCGCGGCCGGATTTGCCTACACCGGCCTGTCATGGCCGCTGTCGGTCGCCATCGGATTCGCGCTGCACATGCTCTGGCACGTGATCGACGGCGCCGACGGGGATCTCGCGCGGCTCACCGGCAAGGCTTCGCCGCTCGGCGAGATGGTCGACGGCGCCTGCGACTATCTCAGCCACACTTTGCTGTACTTCATCCTGGCCTGGTTCCTCTATCACCAGATCGGCCACTGGGCCTGGCCGCTCGCCCTCCTCTCCGGCCTGTCGCGGGTGGCGCAGGCGAACCATGCCGAGAGCCAGCGGCGCATCTACATGTGGCGCGCCTACGGCATTCCCTGGCTGCAGCAGGCGCAGGCTTCGGGCGACGAGCTGTTCCGGCGCCGCGGCCCCGTCGCCCGCCTCTTCGCCGCGCTGAGCCGCGCCTATATCGCCCTCGCCGACAGGCTCAGCCCCACCTCCGCCGAGATCGACCGCGCGGCCGAGGAGGCGGCGCGCGACCCGGCGGCGCGGCGCCGGCTCACCCGCCTGTGCCGCTGCGCCTCGAAGAGGCCGCTGTTCTTCCAGATGCTGATCGGCGCCAACCCGCGCACGGTGATGCTCGGGATCAGCATGGCGCTCGGCTCGCCGATCTTCTTCTTCCTCATAGAGGCGACGCTGCTCAACATGCTCCTCGCCGCCTCGATCCGGCAGCAGCAGCGCTGCAACCGCAGGCTCGAGGCGCGGCTTGGCGCGCGTGGAGCAGCAGCAACATAGATCATTGCTCGGCCGCTGTTCGCCGCGCTGGCGCTCGCCGCCCTGTTCATTTTCTCGATGTTCACGCCCTGGGCGGTGGTGATCGGCACACCGGCTCTCGCTGCGGCGCTGATCGCCTGGTTCTGGCCGAAGCAGCCGAACGTGTCGCCTGAGCCCGTGATCGAATGATCCCGCAGCCCCGCTTCTCCGGCGACCTCTCGAGCCTAAAGACGCGCGCCTTCGGCCATCGCAGCCTGACCTGGTGGGGGGTCGTCGCCTTCTTCCTGATCGAGGGCACCACCTTCGCGATGGCGATCCCTTCCTACTTCTACATCATGAACCTCGAGCAGGGCTGGCCGCCGCCCGAGGCGCCGCCGCCCGACCTGCTCGCCGGGACGCTGTTCACCATCCTCATCCTGCTCAGCGAGGTGCCGAACACGATGGCGAAGCGCGCAGCCGAGAAGGGTCAGCTGCGCAAGGTGCGCCGGCTGCTGCTGGTGACGGTCGCCATCGGCGTCGCGCTGATGGCGTTGAGGGGGTTGGAGTTCGCCAGCCTCAACGTCTGGTGGAGCGACAATGCCTACGGATCGATCGTCTGGGCGCTGCTGCTGCTCCATCTCGGCCATTTCGCCACCGACTGGGTCGACACCGCCGTCCTCGCCGGCCTGATGCATACCAAGCACGGGATGGAGGGCCGTAAGTTCGTCGACGTCAGCGAGAATGCGATGTACTGGCGCTTCGTGTGGCTGACGTGGCTGCCTATCTATCTGTTGATCTACTGGCTGCCGCGGTGGGCGTCGTGAGGCGGGCGCGCAAGGCGGGCGAGCTGCTGCTGCCCTGGGCCGCGCTGCTCGGCGGCGGGATCGGCTGGGCGCTCTCGCACCAGATCGGCTCCAACAGCGTCATCGACCACTGCGACGGCGGGAGGCTCGCGCTGGTGCTGGTCGTCGGGCTGATCGGCCTTGCCCTCGCCGGCGGCGGGGCGCTGTTGTCGCTGAGGCTGAGGCGGCGCGGCGCGGCGGAGAGCGAGACGCGGCGCTTCATCGCGCTGGTGGGGACGCTGGTCGCGGCGCTGCTCGCCCTGGCGATCGTGCTGCAGACCGTCTCGGCGCTCGTGATCGCGAGCTGCTTCGGATGAAGCCCGCCGCTTTCCTCCTCCTGATCCTCGCCGCAGCGCCGGCCGCGGCCCACGAGGGGGCACCGCACACGCCGGGGTGGACGCTCGACGCCTGGGTGACCGGACCGCTGCTGCTCGGGGCGGGCCTCTACCTAGTCGGCTTCGTCCGGCTGTGGCGCCGCTCGGGCCCGGGGCGCGCTGCCCTGAAGCGCGACGCCATCCTGTTCGGGCTCGGCTGGCTGACGCTCGCCGCCGCCCTCGTTTCGCCGCTGCACGAGGCGGGGGGAATGTCGTTCGCGATGCACATGATCGAACACGAGCTGATCATGCTCGTCGCCGCTCTGCTGATCGTCGCCGGCCGGCCCGGCACGGCGTTCCTGTGGGC
>JALYHK010000193.1 GCA_030776605.1 Pseudomonadota bacterium | reverse complement strand
GCGCCAGATCGCGCTCTACAGCCTGCCGATGGCGGCGGCGGCGGTCGCGCCCTGGCCGCTCGGCCTCGCCGGGCCGCTCTACGGGGCGGCGGCGGCGGCGCTCAGCCTGGTCTTCATCCTGATGGCGCTGCAGGTGCTCGCCAATCGCGCCACCGAGCCCGGCGACATGGGGCCGGAGAGGCGGCTGTTCGCCTTTTCGATCCTGTACCTCTTCGCTTTGTTCGGCGCGCTGGTCGCCGACCGATGGCTGGTCGCGTGAGCCAGGAGGATCCCCGCAGGGACGAGGAGATCCGCGCCCGCCAGCGCGGCCGGGCGGTGGTGATGGCGATCACGCTCGCCGCCTTCGTGGTGCTGATGTACCTCATCACCATCGCACGGATGTCGGCGCAATGAGCGACATTATCCGCGCCCGCTCCAACCGCCGAACCGCCGCTCTGGCGGCGCTGGTCGTGGTCGCGATGGTCGGGCTCGCCTTCGCGAGCGTGCCGCTCTACCGCTTGTTCTGCCAGGTGACCGGCTTTGCCGGCACCGCCCAGATGCGGGTGGGGGGCGAAGCGCCGGGGGCGGTCGGGGAGCGCATCTCGGTGCGCTTGGATGCCACCGTCGCCGGCGGCCTTCCGTGGCGCTTCCGCCCCGAGCAGCCGACCCACGAGGTGGCGATCGGCGAACGTGCGATCGCCTTCTACAGCGCGCGCAACCTCACCGCGAGGCCGGTCGCCGGCACCGCCACCTTCAACGTCACCCCGGCGGCGGCGGGACGCTATTTCACCAAGATCCAGTGCTTCTGCTTCACCGAGCAGACGCTCGCGCCCGGGCAGGAGGTGAGGATGCCGGTCGTCTTCTACGTAGACCCGCGGATCCTCGACGATCCCGACGCGCGGCGGATCAGCGAAATCACGCTGAGCTACACCTTTTATCCGGTGGATTCGGCGCAGCATGGCAGCTAGAGGGACGCACATTCGTCACTCCGGCGACCGCCGGGGCGCGATCGGACTCGGCATCCATGCCGGCCCTTGCCGGCGTGTATCGACAGGGGACAGCTGAATGGCCGGAGCGAAGAACCACCCCTATCACATCCTGCCGCCGAGCGTCTGGCCGCTGATCGGCGCCTGCTCGGCGCTGGCGCTGTTCGGCGGGCTGGTGATGTGGATGCACGAGAATCCCTACGGCACCTACGTCGCCGTGGCGGGCCTGATCGGCGTGCTCTTCACCATGTTCAGCTGGTGGGTGGACGTGGTGCGCGAGGCCCATTCGGGCGAGCATACGCCGGTCGTCCAGCTCCACCTGCGCTACGGCATGATCCTGTTCATCGCCTCGGAGGTGATGTTCTTCGTCGCCTGGTTCTGGGCCTATTTCAACGCCGCTCTGTTCCCGCCGGAGGCCGATCCGATCGGCGGCGTCTGGCCCCCCGAAGGCATGCACGTCATGGACCCGTGGGGCTGGCCGCTGCTCAACACCTTGATCCTTCTCTGCTCCGGCACGACGGTGACCTGGGCGCACCACGCGCTGATCCATGGGGACCGGGAGGGTCTGAAGAAGGGGCTTTGGGCGACGATCGGCCTCGGCGTGCTGTTCACCAGCATCCAGGCTTACGAATATGCCCATGCGCCGTTCGAGTTCGCCGACAATATCTACACCTCGGCCTTCTTCATGGCGACCGGGTTCCACGGCTTCCATGTCATCGTCGGGACGATCTTCCTCACCGTCTGCCTCGTGCGCGCCTATAAGGGGCACTTCTCGCCGCAGCAGCATTTCGGCTTCGAAGCGGCGGCCTGGTACTGGCACTTCGTCGATGTGGTCTGGCTGTTCCTGTTCATCTCCATCTACGTGTGGGGAGGCTGGGGCGCGGAGTATCACTAGAGCGGCGCGCAAATCCGTGCCGCGCGGAGTGGACGGTCTGACTGCGGCCGCACCACCCGCCCACCGAGCCGCGCTGCGGGGCCTGTGCCCGCGCTGCGGGGCGAGGACGCTGTTCCGCGGCGTCGCGACCTTCGCCCCACATTGCCGCGCCTGCGGGCTCGACTTCGCCGCCTTCAACGTCGGCGACGGCCCGGCAGCCTTCCTCACTCTGCTGATCGGCGCCGCCGTCACCGCGCTGGCGATCGCGCTCGAGCTTTCGCTCCAGCCGGCCTGGTGGGTGCACGTCCTCCTCTGGCCGCCGCTCGCCACCATCGCGGTGCTGTTCGCCCTGCGCCACGCAAAGGCGGCGATGCTGGTGCTGGAATATCGCCACGACGCGCGCGAGGCGCGGCCAGGGGACAAATGATGCGCTGGCCGCTCGTTCCGACGATGATCGTCGCCGCCGCCGTGGCGGCGATGATCGGCCTCGGCGTCTGGCAGCTCCAGCGCGCCGAGTGGAAGGAGGATCTGATCGAGCGCTATCGCGCCGCCTCGCAGGCGCCTCCGGTCGCCTGGCCGACGATCCCCCCCGAGGATCCGGAGGCGCTCTACTACCGCCGCGCCACCGGCTTCTGCACCGAGGTGACCGGCTGGCGCGCCGTCGCCGGCCGCAACCGCGTCGGCGAGAGCGGCTGGAGCCACATCGCCTCGTGCCGCACCGGCGGCTTGGAGGGCCCGGGAATGCAGGTCGATATGGGCTGGTCGCGCTCACACGAGGCCCCGCGGGACTGGCGCGGCGGTCAGGTGAGCGGCATCATCGCGCCCGATGCCGAGCATCGCCTCCGCCTCATCGCCGACGCACCCGCTCCAGGCCTCCTGCCGAGCGCGAGGCCCGATCCCGGCGAGCTGCCGAACAACCATCTCTTCTACGCCCTCCAGTGGTTCTTCTTCGCGATCGCGGCGGCTGTGATCTACGTGCTGGCGCTCAGGCGGCGCCAGCGCGTTGCGGCGGGGCGGCCCAGCGCCTAAGTCCCCGGCGATGCGGCTCACCGTCCTCGACCACGGCCTTCGCGTCGCCAGCCGCGCCATGCCCGGCCTCGGGACGGCGGCGGTCGGCCTCTACGCCGACTGCGGCTCCCGGCACGAGCCGGCGCGGCTCGGCGGCATCGCGCATCTCTTCGAGCATATGCTGTTCAAGGGCGCGGGCGGACGCTCGGCGCGCGAGCTGAGCGAGGCGATCGAGGAGGTCGGCGGCGACCTCAACGCCTGCACCGAGCGCGACGGGACCAGCTTCACCGCCTCCGTCCTCGCCGAGCATGTGCCGCTCGCCGTCGAGCTGCTCGCCGACATGGTGCTGCGCCCGCACTTCGCCGAGGCCGAGCTGGTGCGCGAGAAGGACGTCGTCCTCCAGGAGCTCGGCGAGGCGCGCGACACGCCCGGCGACATCATCTTCGACGAGCTGTGGGAGGCGGCGTTCGAGGGGCAGCCGATCGGCCGCTCGATCCTCGGCGACGAGGCGAGCGTGGCGCGGGTCGGCGTCGCCGACCTCCACGACTGGCGGCTCTCCCGCTACCGCGCCGGCAGCCTCACTCTGGTCGCCGCCGGCAAGGTCGAGCACGAGGCGCTGGTGGAGCTCGCCGCCCGCCATTTCGAAGCGCTCCCCGGCGGACGGGCCGAGCCGCCCGCGCCGGCCCGCTTCACCGGCGGCGCCCGCGTCGGACGCACGCCGAGCGAGCAGGCGCATGTCGCTCTGGCCTTTCCCGCCCCCGCCCAACTCGACGCGGACCATATGCCGGCGCGGCTGTTCTGCGACGTGCTCGGCGGGGGCGCTTCGTCGCGGCTGTTCCAGCAGCTGCGCGAGGAGCGCGGCCTCGCTTATTCGGTCTATTCGGCGCTCCAGCCCTATGCCGACGCCGGGCTGTTCTACATC
>JALYHK010000192.1 GCA_030776605.1 Pseudomonadota bacterium | reverse complement strand
CCTGTATCCATAAATCCCTTCTAACGCCTCGCCCGCCGCCGGAAAGCCTGTTTGCGCGGCTTGCGCGAGGGCGGGCGACGTCGCACAATCGCGCCATGGACATGCCGATCCGGGGGCGGCCGACGCAAGGGCAGCTGGCGCTCGCGCGGGCGATCGCGGCCGGCGCCGAGACCCAGGGCGCGGGGCTGCTCGCCGTGCCCACGCACGTCTACACCGATCCCGAACGCCTCGCAGCCGAGCGGCAGCGGCTGTTCGCGCAGCTGCCGCAGGTGATCGCGCCCTCGGCGCTGCTGCCGCGGCCCAATGTCGCGGTGCCGCACGACGGCTTCGCCGTCCCGCTGCTCCTGACCCGAGACAAAGAGGGGCGCGCCCACGTCTTCTTCAACGTCTGCCGCCACCGCGGGACACGGCTGATCGAAGGCGGCGAGGCGCAATGCGCCCCGCGCCTGGTCTGCCCCTATCACGCCTGGACCTACCGCCTCGACGGCCGGCTCGCCGCAATCCCTCGGCCGGACAGCTTCCCCGGCCTCGACAAAGAGGCGCACGGCCTCCGGGAGCTGCCGTCGCGCGAGACCGGCGGCCTGATCTGGTTCGCGCATCGGGAGGGCGCGGACTTCTCGGATGCCGACGCGCTCGCCCCGGAGTTCGACGCCTTCGGCCTTGCTGGACACCATCTCTGGCGGCGGCGGGTCCACGAGGTGGGGGCGAACTGGAAGCTGATCATGGACGCCTTCCTCGAAAGCTATCACGTCCAGCGGCTCCACGGGCCGACCATCGCCCGCTTCTTCGCCGACGGCATCACCGCCGCCGACAGCATCGGGCCCCATCAGCGCTCGGCCGTCGGCCGCACCGACTATCTCGCCCGCATCGACCATCACGACTGGCCGGCGCTGCGCGCGGCGATCACCTACGCCTATCAACTGTTCCCGGCGACGATCCTGATCATGAGCCCGGACTACGTGAATCTGATGGTGCTGATGCCGCAGGAAGTCGGCCGCACTCTGGTCGAGGACTTCATGCTGATCCCGGAGCCGCCGCGCGGGCCCGACGAGGAAGAGCATTGGGAGAAGAGCTGGCGCCTGCTCGACGAGGGGGTGTTCGCCGGCGAGGACTTCCGCGCCGCCGCCCTCGGCCAGCAGGGCCTCGCCGCCGGCTCCCTCGACGAGCTCACCATCGGCACACTCGAGACGGGCATCCACCACTTCCACCGGCAAGTGGAACGGGCGCTGGGGGAAGCCTGACCCGCCGTGCGGTGCGAGCCAAATCAGCCCGACGACAGCCGCCTCGACCCCCAAAGACCGTCACCCTGAATTCAGGGTCCACCCCTCCGCCCGCACCGCCGGCCCGCCGCTGGATGCTGAAAAAGTTCAGCATGACGGATCGCGCGGCCCTCGACGCCCCGCCTTGGAGGCGTCGGCGCGCTCCTACCCCGCCGTCCGCTCGTAGAGGCTGAGCCCCGCCGGCGCCTTCTTCACTTCCTTGCCCTGGAGGTGGTCGTCGAGGCATTGGAGCGCCCCGGTGAGCACCTTTTCGCTGTAGGGCTTGGCGAGGCAGCCGACCGCGAGGCTCTGCGCGTCGTCGGGGCAGAAGGCGGTGACGAACAGCACCGGCACCCCCTTTCGACCAGCGATACGCGCGACGTCGGTGCCGTCGCCCTCGCCGCGCAGCCGGATGTCGGTAAGGACGAGGTCGAGTGCCTCGCTTTCGATCACCTCGCGCGCGTCCGCGACGCTGTCCACGGTCGCGACCACCTCGTAGCCGGCGTCGGCGAGCTGATGTTCGTTGTCGAAAGCGACGAGCGGCTCGTCTTCGACGAGGAGGATGCGTCGGATCAGCCTTTCGCGCTTGCCGAAGAGCATGTTAGGGCGCCTGCCGTGGGTCGATGTGACTGCGTAACGAGCGTATCGGCCTTCGGTGCCGCCCCTTGAATTCGCCTGAGCGCGAAACGCTTTCCGACTGCCGGAGGACCCTTGTCCCGCAAGCCCCGCGCGCCGCAGCGCCCGAGCCCGAAGGGCGAGCCGCAGAGGATCGCCAAGCTGCTCGCCCGCGCCGGCGTCGCCTCGCGGCGCGAGTTCGAGCGGATGATCGCCGACGCGCGGGTGGCGGTCCATGGCGAAAAGCTCGAGACACCGGCGACGCTGCTCGCCTCGCTCGACGGCGTCACCGTCGACGGACGCCCGGTCAAGGCCCCCGCGCCCGCGCGCCTGTTCCGCTTCCATAAGCCTCCAGGCGTCCTCACCGCCGAGCGCGACCCCAAGGGACGCCCGACCATCTACGACCGGCTGCCCCGCGGGCTGCCGCGGGTGATGCCGGTCGGGCGGCTCGACATGAACACCGAGGGGCTGCTGCTCCTCACCACCGACGGCGGCCTCAAGCGCCAGCTTGAGCTGCCGGCGAGCGGCATCGAGCGCACCTACCGCGCCCGCGCCTTCGGCGACGTCAGTCAGGACCAGCTCGAGGCTCTGATCGAGGGGATCGAGATCGACGGCGTCCGCTACGGCGCGATCGACGCCAATCTCGAGCGCCGGACGGGCCGCAACCAATGGATCGAGCTCAAGCTCAGGGAGGGCAAGAACCGCGA
Organism: Pseudomonadota bacterium; assembly: GCA_030776605.1. Taxonomy (GTDB): domain Bacteria; phylum Pseudomonadota; class Alphaproteobacteria; order Sphingomonadales; family Sphingomonadaceae; genus Allosphingosinicella. Next base: position 1,194 of record JALYHK010000192.1, on the reverse strand, counting down.
GGTCCGCCGGGTGCTCGAGCATCTCGGCCTCAGGGTCTCGCGGCTGATCCGCACCGCCTACGGCCCCTTCCTCCTCGCCGACCTCCCCGCCGGCGCGATCGAGGAGGTGAGGCAGCACGACCTGGTGGCGTTCCGAAAGGGACTGAAGTGAGGATGCCGCTCGGCGCCACGCGCGAACCTCGCTACCACCTCGGTTCGGGCTGAGCTTGTCGGAGCCCTTCCTTTCTGTTCTGCATGCCTGCGATGCGGTTCTGGACCTCCATGATCAGGGGCGATTGCCAATCGATCTGCGAGCTTGCGCGCAATTCCAGAGAAAAAGGGAGGGCTTCGACAGGCTCAGCCCGGACGGACCTGGGGCCCGACGGGTGAGGATCATCGCCGGCGAGTGGCGCGGTCGCCCTCTCCGAACCCCGCCAGGCGCGGCGACGCGCCCTACCTCCGACCGCGCCCGCGAAGGCCTGTTCTCGATGCTTCAGAGCCGGATCGGCAGCTTCGAAGGCCTTGCCGTGGCCGACCTCTTCGCCGGCACCGGCGCGCTTGGCCTGGAGGCGCTGTCGCGCGGCGCGGCGCACTGCCTGTTCGTCGAGTCCGACGCCGCCGCGCTCGCCGCCATCCGTGCCAATGTCGCCAGGCTCCGCGCCGGCGCACGAGCGGAAATCCGCGCCCAGCGGGTCGAGCATGCCGCGCATCCGCCGCGCCCCTGCGACCTCATCCTGATGGATCCCCCTTACGGCACCGGCCTTGCACAGCAGGCGCTCGAGCGGATCGCGGCCGGCGGTTGGCTCGCGCCGGGCGGCTGGGTCAGCATCGAAACCGCCGGCGAGCCGCTCGCCCCGCCGCCGCACCTCGAGCCGGTCGCGGAGCGGCGGTTCGGCAAGGCGCTCGTCCGGCTGCTCCGCGCGTAAGGCGGCTGACTCGGCGAGCGCTCAGCCGCGGTTCACGCAGACAAAGGCATTGGGTCCAGCCGTGTAGCGAGGATCGCGCCATGACGGCTTACGCGCCTACCGCCGCCGAGCGGCTCAGAGCCGCGGTACCGGTCGCCGCCGTCCATGCCCTCCTCGGCCTGGCGCTGCTCAGCGGGCTTCGGGCCGGCGCGCCGCAGAGCCCTGCCGACGGGCTGAAGCTGATCGACCTGCCGCCGCCTGCCGCCGCCGTGCCGCCGCCCCCTCCCCCGCCTTCCGCAGGCCCCTCCGC
>JALYHK010000191.1 GCA_030776605.1 Pseudomonadota bacterium | reverse complement strand
CCACGCGGAGCAGACTGTCGTCGGCGGGGGCGTGGATAAAGCCGAGATCGATCTGGCGCGTCTCGGCGAGCTCGATGGTCTGTCGCGTCGTGGTGATCTGGACCCAGACCCGGACCCTGGGCCGCACCTGGCGAAACCGAACGATCGCCTTCGACAGGAAGGTGTAGGACAGGGTCGGCGTGCAGGCGAGCGTCAGCACGCCGGCCTGGGCGTCGCGGAGATCCTGCGCGTACTTCTCGACGACCGTGACTGTCCTGAAGATCTTCTCGACTTCCTCGTACAGCTTGATCGCCTCCGGAGTTGCCTGAAGCCGGCCTTTTTCCCGTCTGAACAGCGACAGGCCGAGCCGGTCCTCCATGTGCCGCAGCATCTTGCTGGCCGCGGGCTGGGAGATGTGCAGCATCTGCGCCGCCCCGGTCATGGTCCCGGAGATCATGACCGCACGGAAAACCTCGAGCTGGCGGAGCCTTATCATCGTGGCGCTCCTTCCGTCGGCGGTTTCGCAGCTTCAGCGCGCTCGGCTGCGGTTCTCCATAGCCTCAGGTTATAGCCCAGAAACATAATAGCGGTGGACTCTCGGCAGCGCCTTGGCGAGGCTGCGCCTAATCGGGGCTCGCCGTTGGCGCGTCCGCCGAAGGAAAAACCGGTAGGGAGGCGTGCGGCCTATGGGCCGGTGCACAGTCGCAATGCTCACACGGCCTTCAGGCGCTGTTGCTGTCGTCAGCCGCGTGAGCATCGAGATTCCCAGGGATGGATTCCTGATCCTAGCGGGTCGTCCGGCTGCGGAAGATCAAAGCTGCGTTCGACGACGGGGTGTCTCGAGGGCGCCACATCCCCACCTCGAAGCCGTCTGCCCGGCGGCCCGGTCTCGGGTCCGGCGGAGACCGCGGCGGATGCGCCTCAGAGCTCGGCGGGGGCCCTCGCTCAGTCAGCCGATCCAGGGAGAAGCCTATGTCTGATCGTTCGCGATCCTATCCTGTCCGCGCTGCGTGGAGCAGCCGCATCACTGCCGGCGCGCTTACCGCGCTGCTGGCCAGCGGGTGGGCCGACACCGCAGCAGCGCAAAGCCCTTATGAGGGGACGACGATCCGGTTTCTGACCGCCCGGAATGTCCACCAGACCGCGGTGGGCGACAAGCTGGCGGAGATCGCCAAGGAGTGGGGCATCGATTTCGACGTCAGGTACGTCACCACCGACGAGCTGGAGAAGAAGGTCGTCCTCGACTATGTCGGCGGCGCCGAGACCTGGGATCTGGTCTACACCGGCGGCGTTCAGCGCATGTACGAGTGGGCCAACGGCGGCATTATCAACGAAATGACGCCGCTGATCGAGCAGCATGGTGACCCGGAGGTTCTGAACTGGGATGCCTTCACGGAGGCGGCCCGCAACGCCGTCACCACCAAAGAGGAGAAGGTTCTGGGCCTGCCGGTTGCGACCAGCGACCAAGCGCTAGCCTACCGGACGGATCTCTTCAGTCACCCGGAGGAGAAGGCCGCCTTCCAGGAGCGGTACGGCTACGAGCTGGCGCCGCCGGAGACCTACGAACAATTCTATGACGTCGCCGAGTTCTTCACCCGGGAGGCGGGCGAGACGCTGGCCGGCGAGACGCTGGAGAACGATTTCTACGGCACCTCGTTCTCGAACAAACGCGGCACCTTCCTCTGGCACGACTACGAGAACATCGTCCTCGCCTTCGGGGTCGACATCTATGACCCGGAGACCGGCGAGGTCGGTCTGACGTCGCAGCCGAGCATCGAGGCGGCGCGGTACTACCAGTCCCTCGTACCCTTCCTGCCGCCCGGGCATATCAACATGAGCAGCGGCGAGAGCACGACCCTGTTCGCCAGCGATCGGGTCGCCATGGTCGTCGAATACTTCGACCGCGTTGTCTCCACCGTCGACAAGGAGGACACGCCGATCGAGCCGGAGCAGGTGGACTACACCTTCCCACCCACCCTTGAGGGCAACCCGAGGGGCCTCGTCCATCCCTTCCGCTCCGGTCCCGCCGTGGTCTCGATCTTCGGCCGTTCGCGGAATCCGGAGGCCGCTTACAAACTGCTCGAAGCGGTGATGACTACGGAGAACCAGCTCGACATGGCGCGCAAGCATTTCGGCTACATGCCGACCAAGGTGCCGGCGCTCGAGGCGCTGGTCGCGGAGCAGCCCGTGGTCGACTACCTAGTCCGGATCAGCGAAGAGGGCGTGGATGCGCTGACCGACGCGGAGATCATGCCCTATCCGAGCATCCTGAAGGCGTCGGAGATCGGGGACGCGGTCAGCAACGCCATGTCGCAGATTCTGCTCGGCGCCGAGGTCGAGCCCGAGCTGGAGAAGGCGCAGGCCGAACTGGAGGCCGCCTTCGCGGATCTGCCGCAGCCGCAGTAACTCCTCACGGGGCGGCTTTATGCCGCCCCCTCGCCTCGTTCAGAGACAAGCCGGTTCGGAGGGCGCAGATGGCCGACTTCCGCGTGCGCGCGCTGGAGATCCACAGCGCCTACGCCTGGGACTTCGACTGGGTCCGCAGGGCGCTGCGCTTCATCCAGGATCACGAGATGACGGCGTTGGTCCTGCATCGCAACGACGTCGTCGACAGGGTGGTCTATCCCGGCAAGTACTTCGGCGGCGGCGATCGGAAGTACAGCAACATCTTCGAGCGCTACCGGGATATCCATCGCCAGCTCTACAAGTACACGCCGACACGACGCAGCGGCCCCTATCACCGCCGCGACTACGCCAACCGGATCGTCGAGCTGGCCGATCTGATGGGCATTGAGGTCTGGTTCGAAAACAAGGAGCTGTCCTTCCACGAGATCCTGCTCGAGCTCAACCCGCGGCTCACCAAGAACGGCACGCTCTGCCCTAGCGAGCCGTTCTGGTGGGAGTTCCTCGAGGTCAAGTACACCGAGCTGTTCGAGGATATCCCCGGCTTGGCCGGCATCATCACCGCCCCCGCGACCGGCGAGAGCCGGCTGTCGATCTCGGGCAACCGCTGTACCTGCGAGCTGTGCCGGACTATGACACCGCAGCGCTGGTACAGCGAGCTGATCCTGTCGATGCACAGGCCGATCAAGCGGGCGGGGAAGGAGCTGGTCATCCGTGATTTCGTGTTCGACCGGCGGGCCCAGTCCGAGCTCGCCGAAGCCCTGGAGCGGCTCCCCGACGACATCATCGTCAGCCTGAAGAACACGCCGCACGACTACTATCCGACCTTCCCGAACAATCCACGCCTCGGGCAGGTTGGACCGCACCGTCAGTGGGTTGAATTCGACGGCATGGCCCAGTATTTCGGTTGGGGCATCGGTCCCGCCATCATGATCGACGACCTACGCTACCGCATGGACGTGGCGAAAGGATTCGATGTCGAGGGCCTGATCTTCCGCACCGATTGGGAGAGCCTGGACGCGCACTCCGCCTTTCACACGCCCAACCTCTTGAACCTCTACGCCGGCGCGGCGCTGTCGATCGATCGCCAAACGCCTGGGCAGGACATCTACCGCCGCTGGCTCAGCGAACAGGGCATGCTGCGCCCCGATGCCGACGCCGATGCGATCGATGCCTGCGCCGCCTGGGCCGAACGGCTGTTCGCCAACAGCTGGCCGGCGGTTAAGCGCAGCCTCTACACCAACGACTGCGTGTTCAGCGATTCCAGCATCTATCCGGTCAGCCTGAACCATGCCTGGTGGCTCGCCGAGGAGAAGAACAGCCTCAAGGATTGGGACCCATCCAAGGCCGACGCGCTGGCCACGACGGAGGAGAACGTCAAGCGCATCATGGTCGAGAAG
>JALYHK010000190.1 GCA_030776605.1 Pseudomonadota bacterium | reverse complement strand
CCTGGGCAGGGCGATGGGGCCGGTGATCGCATCGATCCACGAGAAGCGCGCCGAGCTGCGGCAGGAAATCATGAAGATGGGCGAGGCCGAGCACGAGCCGCCGATCCGCCGGCGGCGGCTGCGCGACTATCTCAGGCCGGGGCAACCGCAGAGCTAAGCGCCTCGCGCACCGCCGCGACCGCGGCCGCGGCCTTCGATCCGTCGGGGCCGCCGCCCTGGGCCAGGTCGGGACGGCCGCCGCCGCCTTGACCGCCGAGCTCGGCAACGGCGCGGCGGACGAGATCGACGGCGCTCAGCGCTCCCGTCAGATCATCGGTCACGCCGACGGCGACGCTGGCGCGGCCGTCGTTCACCGCGACCAAAGCGGCGACTCCGGAGCCGACGCGCTTCTTGGCGTCGTCGACGAGCCCGCGCAGCGACTTCGGATCGATGCCTTCGAGTACCTGTCCGATGAAGCCATGCCCGGCGACCTGCTCCGGCCCCTGCGCCTCGGCCGACGCGCCGCCGCCGAGCGCCAGCGCCTTTTTCGCCTCGGCGAGCTCGCGCTCGAGCCGCCGCCTATCCTCGACCAGCGCGGCGACGCGCGCGGGCACCTCCTCGGGCGCGGCCTTCAGGGCGGCGGCGGCTTCCCTGAGCTTGTCCTCGCGCACGGTCAGCCAGCGCCGCGCCGCTTCGCCGGTCAGCGCCTCGATCCGCCGCACCCCGGCGGCGACGGCGCTGTCCGAGACGATCTTGAACAGCTGGATATCGCCGAGCGCACGGACGTGGGTGCCTCCGCACAGCTCGACCGAGTAAGGCGCGTCCGGATCCCGCCCCATCGAGAGGACGCGGACCTCGTCGCCATATTTCTCGCCGAACAGCGCCATCGCCCCGGCCGAGATCGCCTCCTCGGGCGGCATCAGCCGCGTGACCACCTCCTCGTTGGCGCGGATATGGGCGTTGACCTCCGCCTCGATCGCCTCAACGTCGTCCGGCCCGAGCGCCCGGGGATGCGAGAAGTCGAAGCGCAGCCGGTCGGGTGCGACAAGACTGCCCTTCTGCGTCACATGATCCCCGAGCCGGTGGCGCAGCGCCGCGTGGAGCAGGTGCGTCGCCGAATGATTGGCGCGGATCCGGCGGCGCCGCTCCTCTTCGACCGACAGGCGGACCGGCTCGCCGACCGCCACTTCGCCCGCCCGTACCAGCGCATGATGCGCGTGGAGCCGGCCGAGCGGCTTGATCGTGTCGACGACGTCTGCCTCCAAGCCTTTGTCGGAGCTGATCCTTCCGGTGTCGCCGACCTGACCGCCGCTCTCGCCGTAGAAGGGGGTCTGGTTGGTGAGGATGACGACCTCCTCGCCGGGGCCGGCGCGCTCCACCCGCGCGCCGTCCTTCACCAGGGCGATCACCTGCCCTTCGCCTTCGTGCCCGGCATAGCCGGTGAACTCGGTGGAGCCGTGCTCCTCGGCGATGTCGAACCAGACTTCCTCGGAAGCCTTCTGGCCGGAGCCCTTCCAGGCGGCGCGGGCGGCTGCCTTCTGCTCGGCCATGGCGGCGTCGAAGCCGGCGCGGTCCACCCCGAGCCCCTGCGCCCGCAGCGCGTCCTCGGTGAGGTCGTAGGGAAAGCCGTAGGTGTCGTAGAGCCGGAAGGCGACCTCGCCCGGCAGCACCTGCCCCGGCTTCATCCCCGCGGTCGCCTCGTCGAGCAGCCGCAGACCCTTGTCGAGCGTCTGGCGGAACCGCGTCTCCTCGAGCTTCAGCGTCTCCTCGATCAGCGGCCTAGCGCGGACCAGCTCGGGATAGGCGGCCCCCATTTCGGTGACCAGCGCGGGAACGAGGCGGTGCATCAACGGCTCGGCGGCACCGAGCAGGTGGGCGTGGCGCATCGCGCGACGCATGATCCGCCGCAGCACATAGCCGCGGCCCTCGTTGGCCGGCAGCACGCCGTCGGAGATCAGGAACCCGGAAGCGCGGAGGTGATCGGCGATGACGCGGTGGCTCGCCTTTCCCTCACCGGCCGGGTCGGTGCGGGTGAGCGCGCTCGACGCCTCGATCAGCGCTCGGAAGGTGTCGGTGTCGTAATTGTCGTGGACGCCCTGGAGTACCGCGGCGATCCGCTCCAGGCCCATGCCGGTGTCGATCGACGGGCGCGGCAGGTCGCGGACGATCTCATTGTCCTCCTGCTCGAACTGCATGAAGACGAGGTTCCAGATCTCGGTGAAGCGGTCGCCGTCCTGATCGGGCGAGCCGGGAGGGCCGCCTTCGATGTGCTCGCCGTGGTCGTAGAAGATCTCCGAGCAGGGACCACAGGGGCCGCTGTCGCCCATCGCCCAGAAATTGTCCTTGGTGGGGATGCGGACGATCCGGTTCTCGGGCAGCCCCGAGATCTTCCGCCAGAGCTCGAATGCCTCGTCGTCGCTGTGGTAGACCGTCGCCGTCAGGCGCTCGGGCGCGATCCCCCACTCCTCGGTGATCAGCCGCCAGGCGAGCGCGATCGCGCGCTCTTTGAAATAGTCGCCGAAGGAGAAATTCCCGAGCATCTCGAAGAAGGTGTGGTGGCGGGCGGTATAGCCGACATTGTCGAGGTCGTTGTGCTTGCCGCCGGCACGGACGCATTTCTGAGACGAGGCGGCGGTGCTGTAGGGTCGCGTCTCGAGGCCCGTGAAGACGTTCTTGAACGGCACCATGCCGGCGTTGACGAACATCAGCGTCGGGTCGTTGTGCGGCACCAGCGGCGCCGAGGCCACGACCTCGTGCCCTTCCCCCCCGAAAAAATCGAGGAACGAGCGGCGGATGTCGTTGGTCGAGGTCATGGCGGCGATGTATGCCACATGCTGCGCTGCGACAAGCGCGGCCCGCCGCAGTTAACGCCGCATTAGCCAAATCGCTCTAGCCCGGACACGGAGGCGGGGCGAGGAGGCGAAGCAATGGAGCTCGGGCGGGCGGGTCGGTCCTTCGCTGCGCTTCGGCTGTCGCCGGCGATCTCCGGCCTCGCGGCGCTTCCGCCATTCCTGGGCCTCGCGCTCGCCGCCGTGGCGGTAGCGGCGCTGAACCCGGTCGGCTACATCGGCGGCGGCACCGACGACTGGCAGTATCTGGTCGCCGCCGAATGCTGGGCGGAGAGCGGCGCGTGCCTCCCGCACGACCATTGGTCGGCGCGCTGGCCGCTGATCGCGCCGATGGCGGGCGCGCTCGCCCTGTTCGGCGAGAGCCGCTTCACCGTCGGGCTCGTCCCCTTCCTCTTCGCGCTGGCGGCGCTGTTCCTGCTGTGCTGCATTCTCGAGCGGCTGTTCGGCCGCACCGCCGCGGTGATCGGCGGCGCCGCGCTGCTGACAACGCCCGTCTTCGCCTTGTCGCTGGTGCGGCCGAACGTCGACGTCGTCGAGCTCGCGTTCCTGCTCGGCGCGCTTGCCGCCGCGCTCGCCGCCCTTGACCGGCGCAATCCCGTCTTCGCCGCCGTCGCCGGCGGCGCTCTGGCGCTCGCGGTCCTCACCCGCGAGACCAGCTTCGTCTTCGCCGCCCTCTTCGCCCTCTGGTTCCTGCGCAGCCCAGCCAGCGACCGGAAGATCCTGATCTGGGCGGCGCCGGGATTCGCGCTCCCCCTCGCCGCGGAAATCGGCACTTATTGGCTGGCCGCCGGCGATCCGCTGCGCCGGCTCGCGCTGGCGTTCAACCACACCCGCATCCCCTCCACCGAGCTGTCGCCTGCGGTCGACGTCTCGCGCTCCCCGCTTTTCAACCCGGACTTCATCGCCGGCTGGAAGCGCTCCAACGGGATCGAGATCCATTGGACCGTCGATCCCGTGCTCAACCTGCTCACCCA
>JALYHK010000189.1:3169-3812 GCA_030776605.1 Pseudomonadota bacterium | reverse complement strand
GGCCCGGGGGCGTCGGTGGCGATGGCGCTGCTCGTCGCCGGCCTCGCCGCGGGCCTTCCGCCGCTCGGCCCCGCGCCGCGGCTGTTCCTGCTCGCCGGCTTCGGCGCCGCGGCTTACGCCGGTCTGCTGTTCCTGTTCGCCCGGCCGGTGGTGGAAGACGCGCTGGCGCTGGTCAGGCCCGCGCGCGCTGCCGCCGCTCAGGCGCTCTGAATATATTCGCGCATCGCCTCGGCTTCGGCCTCGATCTTGTCCATCCGGTATTTGACGAGGTCGCCGATCGAGACGAGCCCGACCAGCCGCTCGCCCTCAACCACGGGCAGGTGGCGGATGCGCCGCCTGGTCATCAGCGACAGGCCGGCGAGCACCGACATCCGCGGCTCGGCGGTGATCGCCGGCGCCGTCATCACCCGCTCGACCGGCCAATCGAGGACGGCGGCGCCGTCGCTGCGGAGGCAGTAGATGATGTCGCGCTCGGACATGATGCCGGCCACTTTGCCCTGCTTCATCACCGGCACCGCGCCGATCCGCCGCTCGGCGAGCAGCGCGACCGCCTGCCGGGCGAGCGGTTCTTCCCCGCCGAAGAACGGAGCGCACCCCGTCACGTCCACCAGCAGAGATTCGGACCGCTCGCCTTCCTCGATGC
>JALYHK010000189.1:1187-3159 GCA_030776605.1 Pseudomonadota bacterium | reverse complement strand
TTCTCTCGCGGTCCGACTCGGCCCTTGATGATGCGATGGAGCGCGGCCAAATGGAAGGCCATGCCCCGCCACGACCCCGTGCCGCGCCGCCGCGCCGACTATCAGCGCGCCGCCGCGGCCTGGGCGCGCTACGTCCGGACGATGAAATGGATGGTCCTCGCCGCGGCGATCACGGCGGCGCTGTCGCTGCTCTATCTGTGGCTGTCCGACGTCCCGATGCCGCTCCATCTGGTAATCGCGACCATCGCCGGCGTGGGGCTCACCGTGCTGGTCGGCACGGGCCTGATGGGGCTCGTCTTCCTCAGCAGCAACAGCGGTCAGGACGAGGCGGCGGGAGGCGCGGATGACGAGCGCTGAGGCGAGGCGCGAGCCGATCCTGCGGGTCGTGCCGCGGCCCGGCGACATCAACGCCAACGGCCACATCTTCGGCGGCTGGGTGCTCAGTCAGATGGACATCGCCGCCGGGATCGTCGCCTCGCGCGAGGCCAACGGCGCAGTCGCCACCGTGGCGATCGACAAGATGGAGTTCATCGCGCCGATCCTCCTCCACGACCTCATTTCCGTCTACGCCGACGTCGAGCGTGTCGGCCGCACGTCGATCGCCATACGGATCGAGGTGATCGCGCTGCGCCGCCTCGGGCTCGAGGAGGTGAAGGTGACCGAAGGCCTGTTCACCTTCGTCGCCCTCGACGAGAACCACCGCCCGCGGCCGGTGCGCCCCGAGGCGTAGCGACGAGCGCCGCGGCAAGGGCGGAGCCTGCCCCCTACCTCTCGCGCGCCGGCCGGTAGCGGAGCGTCGCTTCGCCGTTGGCGGGGACGGTGACGCTCCACAGCGGGAGGCCGTTGCGGCGGCCGAGCCGCGTAGCCGAGACCACCTCCAGATGCGGGAGCGTCGCCTCGTAGCGCACCGGGACGTTGCGGTCGTTGGTGACGGTGACGATGACCTCGCCGCCGGCCTGCGGCGCGCTCTGGACGATCCGGGCATTGACGCCTGGAGCCGGCCCGAGCTCGACCTCGACCTCCTCGCCCACGGCGCGGTCGCCCAGCGAGCCTTCGCCGAGCAGGATCGGCCGCTCGCGCCCGGCGGCGAACAGCACCAGGCGGCCCGCGGGGAGCGGCACGCCGAGGCCTTGTGACGGCCGGTTGCGGGTGACGAGGACGCGCTGCGCCGGGAACAGGCCCTGCGCGCCCGGATGGATCGCGTGCCGGTAGACGATCTCCGCGCGGACGCCGCGGCGCTGAAGGAAGGCGACCTGCTTCTGGCTGTTGGAAGCGACGGTGACCGGCTGCGGGATCCGGTAGAGCTTGACGTCTCCCAGCTCCTCCTGCTGCGCCTCCATCGCCACCAGCGGCGACGGCGCGGCCGGCGGCGGGGGCGGGGGCGGCGGCGGCGCCATTCGCGCCATTCGCGAGCCGGTGACGATGATCGCCTCCTCGGCCTGGGCAAAGTCGCTCGTCCGCGCCTCCGGCCAGCAGCGCAGGCGGAGCGCCGCGGGCTCGCGTCGCATCCGCCGCACCGGCTCGCTGTTGAGGCGCCCCGCCACCGTCTGGGTCTGCGCGTCGACGAAGCTGGTCTCGTCCGCACTCGCCAGCGTCAGCCAGGCGAGGAGATCGAGCCGGTTGCCGTCCGGCGACAGCGTGGCGACATAATTGGCCTGCCAGTCGAACCCGCTCGCGAGATAGGAGAGGACGACGGTGGCCCGCGCCGGCCGGCTGCTCCTGGTGCGCACCGACAGCGTCGGCTCCGCCGACAGACCCTCCGGCACCTCCGGGTAGACGAGCGTCTCGGCGAGGCCGGTGCACCGAAGCGCCTCGAAGCCCTCCTCCGTCTCCAGGACCAGCGCGCCGCCCGATCCGGACCGGATCACCGCCTCATGCTCGCGAACCTCGCCTGTCGCTCGCGACGTCCGCCTCAGGTGCACGCGCCGGCCGAGCGAGCGATCGACGAGACTTGCCGGCGACAGCAGATAGG
>JALYHK010000189.1:0-1177 GCA_030776605.1 Pseudomonadota bacterium | reverse complement strand
GGTGACGCCTTCGGGCAGGCCGGTGACGATCGCGCTTTGTGGCAGTATGCCGCCAGCCACGCGCTCGAAGCGGATCTCCGCTTCGCCGGCCGGTATGTCGATCGTCCGCGTCTCGCTGACCAGCGCGAAGCCGTTCAGCCAACGCAGGTTCATCGGCCGATCGGCGCTGCGGCCGGGATCGCGGTAGATGGTCACGGCCACCCGCTCCGGCGCCGGCGACACCGCCACCGGCTGGGCCGCGAGCGGCGCGGCGGCGAGCGCCGCGCACAGGACGGCGGCGAGGCGGCGGACGCCCATCAGTGCCGGTGTTCGAACGTCACCGTGAGCGTGGCCTCGCCGTTGGCGGGGACCTGGACGCTCCACACCGCCTCGCCCGCCGAACGGCGCTCGCTGCGCACGCTCTCGCTGATGATGCGAGTGTCGCCCCACAGCCCCGACTGGATGACGTCGACCGTCACCGGCTCGGGCCGGGCGTTGGTGAGCGTGTAGCGCATCGTCGTGCGGCTGCGGGTGGCCGAAACCGCCTCACGCCGCTCGACGACCGGGTGGACCTTCACGTCGAAGGCGTCGCCGGTGACGAGGCCGATGCGCGAACCCATCGGAGTGTGTCCGATCGCGCTCTCGCCGACGAACTGCGGGCTGCCGCGGGCGTCGCGCTGGTAGACTCGCACGGTTCCCGCCGGCAGCGCGTCTCCGAGCCCCTGCTGGCGCGCGCTCGAGAAGCGCAGCACCGTGGCGGCGCTCAGCGGCTGATCGGAGGTGGCGAGCCAGGGATTGCGGAACTCGTAACCGCGCGCCGCCGGGGTGCCGCTGACGTCGAGGAAGCTCACCTGCTTGGTCTGGCGGTGGGCGATGGTGGTCCGCTCGGGCAGCGGGTAAAGATAGAAGTCGCCGAGCCGCTCGCGGTCGGCAGTCTCGGTGCCGGCGCCGCGGATCGCCCCCGGCGGCGGGGGCGGGGGCGGCCGCATGCCGCGGCGGTAGTCGTAGCCCTGCGGCGCCTGCCCTACCGCCCCGGCGACCAGCATCGTGTTCGCATCGGTGTAGGTGGTGCCGCTCTCGTTGACCAGCGTGATCCAGCCCTGGACGTCCATCAGGCCGGCGGGCTCGTCGAACAAGGCGACGTAATCGGCCTGCCAGCCGAGTCCCGGCGTCAGGTAGCTGATGGTCACCGGCCGCC
>JALYHK010000188.1 GCA_030776605.1 Pseudomonadota bacterium | reverse complement strand
GCTGGGGCGGGCGGCGGCGGTAAGCGTGGCGACGGTCTGCTTCTTCATGGCGGTCATGGCGATGCCCCTCGCCGACGCCACGGCCATACAGTTCACCAGCCCGATCATCACCGCGGCGCTCGCGCCGCTGGTGCTGAACGAGCGCTCGCCGCCGGCGGTATGGCTGGCGATCCTGCTCGCCTTCGCCGGCGTGCTGGTCGTGCTGCGGCCGAACCTGGCTGCCCTCGGCCCGGTGGCGCTCTACCCGCTGGGGGCTGCGCTCGGCATGTCGTGGCTGATGATGCTCAACCGCAAGGCGGCGGGCGATGCGCCGATCATGGTCATGCAGCTGCTCCTCGCCGCCCTCGCCGCGCCGCTGCTCATTGCCGCGGCGGCGCTGCTCCACCTGTTCGGCGGCGCGCCGTTCGAGGTCCCGCCGCCGAGCACGGAGGTCGTGGCGAAATGCCTGTTCGTCGCCTTCTCGGCGACCGCTGGTCACAGCCTCATCTATACGGCGGTGCTGCGCGCCACCGCGGCAAGCGTGGCGCCGATGACCTACGTCCAGTTGATCGTCGCCGCCGAAATCGGCTGGGCCTGGTTCGGCGACGCTCCCGACTGGGCGACCTTCGCCGGCGCCGCGCTGATCATCGCCGGCGGCCTGTGGCTGTGGCGCTCGCAGCGCGAGCCGCCGATCGCCCGGACGCCGGATTGAGAACCTTGGCGGGCTGTCCGGCTCAGCTGCGGCGGTCGAGGAAGCGGCGGGCGAAATGCGCTTCGATGGCCCTGCGCATTCCCTCGGCGATCTGGCGCTGGCCTTGGGGCGAGTGAATGTAGGCTACGTCGACTTCGTTGGTGAGATAGCCCGATTCGAACAGGACCGAGGGGATGTCGGGCGCCTTCAGGACGACGAATGCGGCGAAGCGGTGCCATTCGGGACGGAAGGGGAAGACCGGCGCCGCTTCGCGGTAGAGGATGCGGGCGAAGTCGGCCGAGATGTTCATGCTCTCGCGCTGGGCGAGGTCGATCAGGATGGCATTGACGCCCCGGTCCTGGCTCATCCGCGCGCCGGCGATCAGGTCCGCGCTGTTCTCGCGGCGCGCGAGCTCGGCCGCGTGGTCGTCCGAGGCGACCTCGGAGAGGGTGTAGATGGTCGCGCCGCGGGCGCCGTCGTTGGCCGGCGCCGCATCGGCGTGGATCGAGATGAACAGGTCCGCCCCGAGCCGGCGGGCGATCTCGTAGCGGTCCTGAAGGACGAGGTAACGGTCGTCCTCGCGGGTCAAGCCGACGCGGACGCGTCCGGTCGCGGCGAGCGCATCGCGGATGGCGCGGGCGAGCGCCAGGGTGACGTGCTTCTCGAGCCGGCCGCCGAACGGCGAGGTGGCGCCGGGATCGCGGCCGCCGTGGCCGGGATCGATCACCACCAGCGGCGGGTCCTCGCCGCGCGCCGGCGTCACGGAGGGCAGGGCGATCTCGCCGGGCGCCTCGACGAGCGGCTCGAGCGGGATGGTGACGCCGCCGTCGGCGCCCGCGACGGCGGCTGCCCGCTCGGAGGCACCCGGGCCGAAGGCGAGCAGCGTGGCGAGGAATACGATCAGCCAACTCATGCGCATCTTCTGCCGCCCCCGCCGCCCGCGGGTCCAGCGAAAACGACTTTCGGTTGCCGCGGAGGGCATTCCGATGCTAGCAGCCAAGCATCGCGCGGGGACCGGGGTTTTGCCTCGGCAGAACCGGCACCGGCGCGAGCGCTTGCGCCGGCGCCAATCGCCGGCATTCTAGGTTGACGCTGCATGAGGCATTTCTCCCCCCGCTCCACACGCGCCCTCTACGGACGCGCGAGCGAGGCGGCGACGCCGCCGGCCCCGATCGCCGGACTGCCGCTCGCAGCAGAGGCGCCCCTTTTCTTTTCAACCAGGACCATACGCGCGGGGCCGTGCCCCGGCGCGCCGTCCGAATTCGAGCGCGCGCGCCGCCCGTCTGGCCATGCTTTCCGGGCCGCGATGCGCGTGTGGAGTGAGATTGATGACGATGCGCATGCTGATCGACGCGCGCCACCGGGAAGAGACCCGGGTGGCCGTGATCAAGGGAAACCGGATCGAGGAATTTGATTTCGAGTCCGCCGAGCACAAGCAGCTCAAGGGCAATATCTATCTAGCCAAGGTCACCCGGGTCGAGCCGTCGCTGCAGGCGGCGTTCGTCGATTACGGCGGCAATCGCCACGGCTTCCTCGCCTTCTCGGAAATCCATCCCGATTACTACCAGATTCCGAAGGAGGATCGCGAGGCGCTGCTGCGCGAGGAAGCGGAGCACGCCGAGGAGGAGGCGCGGCTGCGCGCCGCCGAATATGATCAGGAAGGGGAGGTCGAGGAGACCGACGCCGGCGAGGACGAGCCGGTCGAGGTCACCGTCACCAGCGACGAGCGCGACGACGAGGGCGAGCCCGCCGCGCCCGAGGAGGCCGAAAGCGCCAGCGAGGAAAGCGCCGCCGAGAACCTGCGCCGCAAGCGCCAGAACCTGAGGCGCCGCTACAAGATCCAGGACGTCATCCGGCGGCGCCAGGTGCTGCTCGTCCAGGTCGTCAAGGAGGAGCGCGGCAACAAGGGCGCGGCCCTCACCACCTATCTGAGCCTTGCCGGCCGCTACTGCGTGCTGATGCCCAACACCAGCCACGGCGGCGGCATCAGCCGCAAGATCTCGAGCGGCGCGGACAGGAAGCGCCTCAAGCAGATCATGGCCGAGCTCAGCCTGCCGCCCACCATGGGCTGCATCGTCCGCACCGCCGGCCTTTCGCGCACCAAGACCGAGATCAAGCGCGACTTCGACTATCTCGCGCGGCTCTGGGACGAGATCAGGGAGAAGACGCTGAAGAGCTCGGCGCCGGCTTTGATCTACGAGGACAGCGACCTCATCAAGCGGGGGATTCGCGACATCTACCACCGCGAGATCGAGGAGGTGCTGGTCGAGGGCGAAGAGGGTTACAAGGCGGCGCGCGCCTTAATGAAGCTGCTGATGCCCAGCCATGTGCGGCGGGTGAAGGCCTATTCGGACACGGTGCCGCTGTTCCAGCGCTGCGGCGTCGAGGACCAGCTCGCCGGCATGTACCAGCCGATCGTCCAGCTGAAGTCGGGCGGCTACCTTGTGATCAACCCGACCGAGGCGCTGGTCTCGATCGACATCAACTCCGGCCGCTCCACCCGGGAGCACAATATCGAGCAGACCGCCTACGCGACCAACCTCGAGGCGGCCGGCGAGATCGCGCGCCAGCTCCGGCTGCGCGACATGGCCGGGCTCATCGTCATCGACTTCATCGACATGGAATCGAACGGCCACATCCGAAAGGTCGAGAAGGCGATGAAGGAGGCGCTGAAGAACGACCGCGCCCGCATCCAGGTCGGCCGCATCTCGTCCTTCGGGCTGATGGAGATGAGCCGCCAGCGCCTGAGGACCGGCGTCCTGGAAGCCTCGACCAAGCCGTGCCCGCACTGCGAAGGGAGTGGGCTGATGCGCACCGCCTCCTCGGCCGGCCTGTCGGCTTTGAGGATGATCGAGGAGGAAGCCGCGCGCGGGCGCGGCAGCACGATCGTGCTGCGCGCGGGGCGCGAGGCCGCGATTTACGTGCTCAACAAGAAGCGCAGCGAGATCGGCGAGATCGAGGCGCGCTACGGCGTAACGGTCGAGGTGCTGATCGAGGAGAGCTTCGAAGGCGCCCGGATGGTGCGGGAGGCGGCCGGGCCCCGGCCCACCGAACGGCCGCGGCCGGCGGCGATCGAAACGCCGGCGGTGGACGAGGAAGAGGATCTTCTCGCCGACGCCGATCTGGACGAAGAAGAGGAAGAAGAGGCGGC
>JALYHK010000187.1 GCA_030776605.1 Pseudomonadota bacterium | reverse complement strand
CGCTCGAGGTGCTGGCGGTGAACGCCGTCGCCCCGACGCTGCTCGCCCGCGCCCTCGCGCCGAGCCTCGCGGACGGCAAGATGGCCGGGGTCACCAGCCGGATGGGGAGCATCGCCGACAGCTCGGGCGGCTATCTCGGCTATCGTGCGTCCAAGGCAGCGCTCAACGCCTTCTGGTACGCGCTCAGCCGCGAGCTCGACATCCCGCTCGTGCTGTTGCACCCCGGGTGGGTCCAGACCGACATGGGCGGCCCGTCGGCGCCGCTCCCGGTCGAGGAGAGCGTCGCCGGCATGCGCCGGGTGATCGCCGCGCTCACCCCGGCGCAAAGCGGCTCGTTCCTCGACTATCGCGGCGATCCGGTCCCCTGGTGAGCCTTGCCTCGGGGGCCATGTCCCTCTATAGGCGCCGCTTCTTTTCCGCATCGGAAGAACAGAACGGCCCGGCCAACGAGGGCTGCCGTGGCCGTTCAGAATGTCGAAGGAGACGAAATGCCCAAGCTCAAGACCAAGAGCGGCGTCAAGAAGCGCTTCAAGCTCACCGCCACCGGCAAGGTGAAGCACGGGGTGGCCGGCAAGCGGCATAGGTTGATAAGCCATAACGCCAAATACATCCGCCAAAACCGCGGCACCGAGGTGCTCAGCGACGCCGATACCAAGACGGTGAAGCGCTGGGCGCCCTACGGCCTCGACTAGGGGAGGGCTCGAACATGGCACGCGTCAAGCGCGGGACCACCAGCAAGGCCCGCCACAAGAGGATCCTCGAGCAGGCGAAGGGCTATTACGGCCGTCGCAAGAACACTATTCGCATCGCCCGCCAGGCGGTCGAGAAGGCGGGGCAATATGCCTATCGCGACCGCAAGGTGAAGAAGCGCAGCTTCCGCGCTCTGTGGATCCAACGGATCAACGCCGCGGTGCGCGCCGAGGGCCTCACCTACGGCCAGTTCATGCATGGGCTGAAGCTCGCCGGGGTCGACCTCGACCGCAAGGTGCTCGCCGACATCGCGATGCACGAAGGCGAGGCGTTCCGCGCGATCGTGGCGCAAGCCCGCGGAGCGCTGCCCCAGCAGGGCTGAGCCGCAAGCCAAGGAAGGCGCGGGAGGGGCGACTCTCCCGCGCCTTTTGCTTGGTGCCGGTCTTCCGAAAGGGGGCTTCTATGCTGCGGTCGCGCGGATGACTGCGCGACGCTTCTCGCCCGCCGCCGCCTGCCGCGGGTTCCAAAGGCCGGCGACTCTCGTCTAGAGCGCCGCTCATGTCCCGCCTCGACCAGATGAGCGGCGAGCTGATCGCCCGAATCGAGTCCGCGCCCGATCTCGCCGCGCTGGAGCTGGAACGCGTCGCTTTGCTCGGCAAGCAGGGGGCGATCACCCAGCTGCTGAAGAGCTTGGGCGCAATGACGCCCGAGCAGCGACAGGTCGAGGGTCCGCGCATCCACGGCCTGCGCGAGCGCGCCACCGAAGCGATCGCCGAGCGCAAGGCGGCACTCGAAGCCGCCGAGCTCGAGCGGCGGCTCGCCACCGAGACGGTCGACGTGACGCTGCCGGTCTCCACCGGCCCCAAGGGCAGCGTCCACCCGGTCAGCCAGGTGATGGACGAGCTTGCAGAAATCTTCGCCGACCTCGGCTTTTCGGTCGCGACCGGGCCCGAGATCGAGGACGACTGGCACAATTTCACCGCGCTCAACATCCCCGAAAGCCATCCCGCCCGGGCGATGCACGACACCTTTTACTTCCCCGACCGGCTCAGCCGCGAGGAGGGCGGCGAGAAGCGGCGGATGCTGCTGCGCACCCACACCTCGCCGGTCCAGATCCGGACGATGCAGAGCCAGGAGCCGCCGATCTACGTCATCGCGCCGGGGCGCACCTACCGCTCCGACAGCGACGCCACCCACACGCCGATGTTCCACCAAGTGGAAGGGCTGGTGATCGACCGCGGCATCCACCTCGGCCACCTCAAATGGACGCTCGAGACCTTCCTCAAGGCCTTTTTCGAGCGCGACGACATCGTGCTGCGCCTGCGCCCCTCCTATTTCCCGTTTACCGAGCCTTCGGCCGAGGTCGACGTCGGCTACACGCTCGTGAGCGGCCGCCGCGTGCTCGGCGGTTCGGAAGGCTGGATGGAGCTGCTCGGCTCCGGCATGGTCCACCCGCGGGTGCTCCGACATTGCGGGCTCGATCCCGACGAGTGGCAGGGCTTCGCCTTCGGCGTCGGCATCGACCGGCTCGCGATGCTCAAATATGGCATGGACGATTTGCGCGCCTTTTTCGACGGCGACATTCGCTGGCTGCGCCATTACGGCTTCGCCGCACTCGACGTGCCGACGCTGTCGGCGGGCGTCGGGGCATGACGGGCGGCGCCCGTTCCCCGGCGAAGGCCGGGGTCCAGCCTCACCGGGAGGCGGCACTGGGCTCCGGCCTTCGCCGGAGCACCGCGCGCGCGGGAGCGGCGGGATGAAGTTCACCCTCGCCTGGCTGAACGAGCATCTCGAGACCGATGCGTCGCTCGACGAGATCGTCGGGACGTTGACCCGGATCGGCCTCGAGGTGGAGGATGTCGCAAATCCCGCCGAGAAGCTCGCGCCCTTCACGGTCGCGCAGGTGCTCACCGCCGAGCGCCACCCGCAGGCCGACAAGCTCCAGGTGCTGACCGTCGACGCCGGCACCGGAGAGGCGGTCCAGGTGGTCTGCGGCGCGCCGAATGCGCGGGCGGGGATGAAGGGCGTGTTCGGCGCTCCCGGCGCTTATGTGCCGGGGAGCGACCTCACGCTGAAGGTCGCCACGATCCGCGGCGTCGAGAGCCGCGGCATGATGTGCTCGATCCGCGAGCTCGAGCTCGGCGACGAGCATGAGGGCATCATCGAGCTGCCGGACGAAGCGCCGGTCGGCGCGCGCTACGCCCTGTGGGCGGGGCTCGACGACCCGGTGATCGACGTCGCGGTCACGCCCAACCGCCAGGACGCGATGGGCGTCCACGGCATCGCCCGTGACCTGGCCGCGGCGGGGCTCGGCAGGCTGAAGCCGGTCGAGGTGCCCGAGATCGCCGGCCGCTTCCCCTGCCCGGTCGAGATCCGCACCGACGATCCGGAGGGCTGCCCCGCCTTCTACGGCCGGGTGATCCGCGGCGTGAGGAACGGCCCCTCGCCCGGCTGGCTGCAGCAGCGGCTGAAGGCGATCGGCCAGCGCCCGATCAGCGCCTTGGTCGACATGACCAATTTCGTGATGCTGAGCTACGGGCGCCCGCTCCACGTCTACGACGTTGCCAAGCTCGAGGGCGCGCTGGTGGCGAGGAAGGCGCGGGCGGGCGAGGAGCTGCTCGCGCTCAACGGCAAGAGCTACGCGCTCGACCCGTCGATGACGGTGATCGCCGACGAGCGCCGAGTGCACGACATCGGCGGGATCATGGGCGGCGAGCATTCGGGAGTAACCGAAGCGACCACCGACGTTCTCATCGAATGCGCCTTTTTCGATCCCGAGACGATCGGCCGCACGGGTCAGAAGCTCGGCCTCGCCTCGGATGCCCGCAGCCGCTTCGAGCGCGGCGTCGACCCTGCCTTCCTTGGCGACGGGCTGGAAATCCTCACCGGTCTCATCCTCGACATCTGCGGCGGCGAAGCGTCGGACGCGCTTCATGTCGGCGAGCCGCTGGTCGAGGAGCGCACGATAGGGTTCGACCCCGGCCGCACGCTCGCGCTTGGCGGCATCGACGTCGCCGAGGAGCGCCAGCGCGCCATCCTGCTGTCGCTCGGCTTCGAGTTCGACGGGACCGACAGCGTGCGCGTGCCGAGCTGGCGCCGCGATATCGAAGGCAGCGCCGATCTCGTCGAGGAAATCGCCCGCAT
>JALYHK010000186.1 GCA_030776605.1 Pseudomonadota bacterium | reverse complement strand
ACCGCGTGCTCGACGAGTTCGGCCTCATCGTCTGCGGCTGGTCGGGCGCGTGGGACACGGCGCTGCGCGACGCGATCGCACGTTGTCCGAACCGGCGCTACACCACCTTCTGGGCAACAATCGGCAAGCCGCACCGGCTGGCGCAGGACCTCATTACCAAGCGCGCGGCGCGGGTAATCCGTATCGAAAGTGCGGACGCCTTCTTCAACGGCTTGGCCGAACGCATTACTGCTCTTGAGGAGGTCGATCGTCCGCATCCGCTCACGGCCCAGATGGCGGCGGCGATGCTCAAGCGCTACCTTGCCGAGGACCGCCACCGCATCCGCCTGCACGACCTCGTCATGGGGGAGGTTAGCGCTGCCTCCAGTCGAACGCGGACCGATGAATTCTCGCTACATGCGAACTCGTCGGACGAGGAGTTCCGGCGGCGCGTCGCGGCGTACGAGGCGGCGACCGAGATCCTGCGCAAGCTTGCAGTGACGGGCGCCTACTGGTCGCGCCAGGAGACCGATCGGCTATGGATCGAGGTTGTCCGTCGCCTCACGCTAGCGCGACACGGGGTCGCCGGGGTCGGCACCTGGATTGAGTTGCAGAGCTACCCCGCGACGCTCACCCTTTACGCTGCAGGCCTTGGCGCGCTGGCGGCCGGCAATTTTCGACTTGTAAACGACCTGCTGACCTGCCTTGTGGCGAACGGACACGAACGCGAAATTGCCGCAGCACGGCTTTTGCCGTTTGCTCTCGAGATCCAACGCGAGAGATGGTGGTGCCTGCCGGACCTCGAGCGGCGACACACGCCCCTTAACGATCATCTGCTCGACCTGCTGAGGCCAGAACTGGCCGAGCTGATCCCGACCGACCAGGAGCTTGAAGAGGCGTTTGATCGCTTCGAGCTGCTCGCAGGGCTCGTCCACCTGCACCACGCCGCAGGCGAGAGAGACCCTGACCCGGAGCAGTGCTGGCTTCCCGTCGGCCGGTTTGCTTGGCGGCTTACGCGCTCTTACTACGGTGAGAGTTTGATGTCCTGGCTCGCGAATGCCGAGCAGCAGCGGGAAGAGTGGCCGCCGCTGCGCGCGGGCATGTTCGGGGGGTCCTACGCACGGTTTGCCGTGCTGAACCACGCCTTTGTCAGCTTCATGGGACGAATTCGATCACGGTTCTGGTAGGCACGCCCGGCCAGATGACCTGTGCCGAGCCCATCCGATCACCGGGGCCGACGCCAGAGTGCCAAATGGCTCCGGCCGCACTGGGCGTTCCTCTTCGGCCCCGCCGCCGGCCGCTGGGGACAGCGCATGATAAAGGCCTCGTTTGCGGATGAGTGCAGGATAGTACGCTAAGCTAAGTGGCTCAGTGAGCACGAAGCTGTGCAGAACAGCCAAACGGGTCATTAAAGATTGGCGATGATCCGCGCAAATAGCTCAGGTCATTTGCGCAGATCGGCGACACCGAGCTCTTGCCATATCCATGTAAGATCATAGTCGCCCATCGGGTCGCCGGGACCCTGTCGCGCGGCACGGTTTTCGATGAGCTTGAGCCACGAAGCGATTTTCTCGCGACCCTTGGCCGTCTTGGCGGCGTTGCGCGGGCTGATGTTACCCAGCGCCGGGATGGGTGCGTCGAGCTGCTGGCGGTAGTGCGCGTCGAGCTGGGCATGGATCAGACGACGCTCCTCGTCGGGGGGCAGGCCGGAGGACACGGGTGCCGACCCGCGTGTCCTCTGCTCGGCCATGGCCTGCTCGAGCGTCTGGCGTTCGATCAGCGGCGCGGAGACGAGCCCCTCCAGCAGGGGGTCCAGCAGCGCGCGGCCGCGCTCGGCGCGGGGCTCTGAATTCACTTGGAGCGTGAGGGTTCTGTTCTTCAGCTCGAGCGTGCCAAGGACGACGGCGCCCTGCGCCATCGTCGAGGTGAAGGTGAGGCCATCGCGGGCTTTCGGCTCCACGCGGGTCTCCGGGACGTCCCTCGGCGCCAGCCAGTTCCAGAAGGTCGCCGAAGCCGGGTCGAGATCGGGCGCGGCATCGAGCGCGGCGCGGAGCTCCTCGGCCGCCACGCCTTCCTCCAAGCGGTAATGCAGCGCGAAGATCTCCATCTCTTCGCCATCGCTGTTGTACACCTTGGGAACGGCCGGGCTCAGCACCCGCTCGAGGGTGTCGTTGAGCCAGTAGGTCGAGACCATCGGGGCGGCGAGGCGCAGCATCTCGGCCTCGTCGATCACCGAGGCGCTTTCTTCCGGCGACAGCTCGATACCCAGATCGGCGACGAGGTCCGCGAGTTCCCCGGGCGCACGCGCCAGGATGCGGCCGAGCGCCGCGATCAAGCTCTCCGACAGCTCGTGCTCGAAGGGGAGCACCCCGCCACCCAGGGTCGTCTTCCCCCGCACCTCTACCATCCTCGCCGCGATCCGGTCCCAGGGCTTCAGCGTGCGCGTCGCCGTGCGCTCGCTGACCCGCACCGGTTCGCCCCCGCGGATCAGATCGCGGGCGAGGAAAGACTCGCCCGGGCGGATGTCGCTCGCCTCGTAGAGGCTGATCACCGAAGAGCGGAGGGCGGTCATGTAGGCCCTGTTCATCGCCGTTTCGTTCCAGCCACGGCGCTTGAGATAGTCGTCGACGATGTTGCCCACGCCTTCGACCTCGCGGGTCAGGAAGTCCTCGAAGGCGCAGCCCCAAAGGGTCATGGCCCAGTGATCGCCGATCACCTCGCTCAGTTCTTCGAGCGGCACACCCGCCTTGTCGCAAGCGGGGCCCAGGTGGCGCTCCAGTAGTTCTCCGAACGCGCTGCTCCAGGGTTCGCGGCGGAGCCATTTCATCAGGCCTGAGCGGGAGTCGGATGCGGGCATGACGGGTCGCTCCTCTTCAATTCGCCCCCGCGCCCCAGAGGCCGTCGAAGCGTTTGGCGGCGATGCGGGTGTAGTGGGCGGTGTGCTTGGGGTCGCGGTGGCCGAGATAGTCTTGGATCAGGCGGAGGTCGTAGCCCCGGTTGGCGAGCGCGAAGCCGCAGGAATGGCGCAGCATGTGGGGGTTGACCGGCGCCAGGTCCGCGCGCTTCGCGGCCGCGGCCACGATGTAGTTCACCGACTGGCGGGACAGAGGCTGTCCGCGCTCCGAAAGGAAGAGCCAGGGCAGGTGGTCCCGGCGGATACCCAGCCAGCGCTTGATGGCGCGCAGCTCATCGCCGGCGATCGGCTGTTCGACCGAGAGGCCGTTCTTCAGGCGCGCGATCCAAAGGCGCGCCTCCTTCAGGTTGGCGTCCTCGCGGCGCAACGCGATCGCCTCCGAGACCCGCAAGCCATGGCGGTACATCATCAGGATCAGCAGGTGATCACGGGCGCCGTGGCGGCCCCTGCGCGCGGCATCGAGCAGGGCCGCGATCTCCGCCTCACCGAGGAAGTCCCTGCGCCGCTCATGCGCGTCGGCGGCGCGGCTGGCGTCACTCTTGACATTTCGCCGGTTGGCGAGGGGCGCCGGTCGGGGCATAAGCCTCTGCTCGCTCGGGGACGGCCGATCGGTACTTCTTACACAACGCGCATTTCGTAAAAAGTCGCCCGTTGCCCCGGCTCACGCTCGGCCGTCCGCGTCGCCGTCGGCGGCTCGATGTCCGAGCGCCGATCCAGGTCGAGCTCGAAGACGCCGTACGGGTTGACGCGGTTCGAGGGCTCCTGCTCTCACCCCGCCACCACGACCCAAGGAGATGAAGCGTCGGCGCAATGGCGCACCGCACGATCCTCACCGAGCACCAACGGGCGGCGCTGTTCGCCCTGCCCGAGGACGAGGCGACGCACCTCCGGTTCTACGTCCTCAGCGATCACGACATCGGCCTGATCCACGGGCGGCGGCG
>JALYHK010000185.1 GCA_030776605.1 Pseudomonadota bacterium | reverse complement strand
GCCAGGCTCGAGTCCGCCGGCATTTCGCCAAGCTCGGCCGCCTCGGTCCAGGTCGAAACGAAGAAGTCGCGGCAGCCCGCCCGGTGCAGGGTCGCGGTCGCTTCGATCGCGCCGTGGCCGTAGCCGTCGGCCTTGACCGCCGCGCCGCAGGCGGCCGCGCCGCTCATCCTGGCGAGCCGGCGCCAGTTGGCGGCGAGCGCGTCGCCGTCTAGCCTCAGGCGGAGCGGGATGTGGGCGGACACGGCCCGCGCCGTAGACCGGCGACGTGCCCTAGCGCAACGGCTCGCCCTTGCCGCCGGGCAGCCAGAACAAGGTCACGACCAAAGCCATCGCCACCACCCCCCAGGTGTACCAGAGGCCCGAATAGGGGTCGCCGCTGGTGGCGACGATGTAGCTGGCGATGAACGGCAGGAAGCCGCCGAAATAGCCGGTGCCGAAATGATAGGGGATCGACATCGAGCTGTAGCGGATCTTGGGCGGGAACATCTCGGAGAGCAGCGCCGCGACTGGGCCGTAGGTCGCCCCCGAAAGACAGGTGAGCGCGAGGATGGCGAAGAGGATGATCGCAATGCTGCGCGGCCCCGGCACCACCCGCTCGAAGCTGTAGCCCGCCGCCTCCAGCAAAGGCTGGACCTCGGCGGGGTCGCGAAGCTCCGCCCGCGCCGCTCCCACGCGTACCGTCAGCGCCTCGACCGCCGCGGGCGCGGGTGGGTCCCCGGCGAAGCTGTAGGGGACGCCGAGCCGCGCCAGCTCGCCCATCACCTGGCCGCACAGGTCGCCCTGGCGCTCGGCGAAGGGATCGAAGTCGCAGGCTTCGCGCTCGATCGTCACCGGCGCGCGCGCGGCGACGGCGGCGAGATCCGGATTGGCGGCCGATCCCATCAGCTTGAACAAGGGGAAGAGCAGGACGAGCGTCAGCGCATAGCCGATCACGATCGGCATCTTGCGCCCGACCCTGTCGGAGAGCCGGCCGAACAGCACGAACCAGCCGAGCCCGCCCAAGGCCCCGATGCCGACGATGATCTGCGCCGTCGTCTGGTCGATCCGCATCGGCCCCTGGAGGAAGGACAGGGTCGAGAACATCGCCGTGTACCAGATCACCGTCAGCCCCGCTGCGATGCCGAACAAGGCGACGAACAGGCGCTTCAGGTTGCCGGGATAGGTGAAGCTCTCCTTGAACGGATTGGCGGTGGTCTCCCCCGCCTCCTTGAGGGCGCGGAACACCGGGCTCTCGGCGAGCTTGATCCGCATCCACAGCGAGATGGCGAGCAGCAGCAGCGAGAGGAGGAAGGGGACGCGCCAGCCCCAGTCGTTCCACGCCGCGTCGGACATGCCCGCCTTGACCCCGAGCACGACGGCGAGGCTGAGCACGAAGCCGCCCGCCACCGAGGCCTGGACGAAGCTGGTGTAGAAGCCCGACTTGCCGGGCGGCGAATGCTCGGCGACATAGATCGCCGCGCCGCCATATTCGCCGCCGAGCGCCAGCCCCTGGAGGATGCGCAGCAGGATGATGATCGCCGGCGCGACGAGGCCGATCGTCTCGGCCGAGGGGACCAGCCCGACCCCGGCGGTGGCGACGCCCATCAAGGTGATGGTGACGAGGAAGGTGTATTTGCGGCCGAGCTTGTCGCCCATGTAGCCGAACAGGATCGCGCCCAGCGGGCGGAAGCCGAAGCCGACCGCGAAGCCCGCCCAGGCGAGCAGGGTCTGGAGCGTCTCGTTGCCGGCGGGGAAGAAGGTGCGGCCGATGATGCCCGAGGCCGCGAGCGTTCCGTAGATGAAGAAGTCGTACCATTCGAAGACGGTGCCGACCGAGGAGGCGCCGATGACCAGCCGCACCCGCTGCGGCGGGACCTCCTCCTCCCTCTGACCCGCGGCTTCGGCGGCTCCGGCCATCGCTTCCTCCCCTTTTTTAGGGCGGAGACTAGGGCCGGGCCCGGAGGCGAGCAAGGCCGCCAGCGCGTGGAAATGCCCGTCGGCTCAGCCGAGCTTGGCGGCCGCTTGTTCCCAGTTGCGGCCGTCGAACGGGCGCACGGTGACGTCGAGCGCGGAGGGGTCGTCGAGCGCGTTGAGGTTGACGCTCCACGACTCGGCGTGGGAGCGCGGCTGGTAGAAGCTCTTGACCCCGCAGGTCCCACAGAAGAGGTGGTCGGCGGCGCCAGTGCCGAAGCGGTAGCTGACCAGCGCGTCGCCGCCCGAGAGCAAGCGGAAATCGCCGTGCCGTACGATCAGGTGCCTGAAGCCGGTCATCGTGCAGATCGAGCAGTTGCAGTCGAGCACCTGAACTGCGCGCGGCACTTCCGCCTCGAACCGCACCTTCCTACAGTGGCAGCCGCCCGCGACCTTCATGCCCGCCGCTATGCAGCATTGCTTCCCGCCCGTCACCCGCGCCGACACGCGCCTGCTGCTGCTCGGC
Source organism: Pseudomonadota bacterium (assembly GCA_030776605.1). Classification (GTDB taxonomy): domain Bacteria; phylum Pseudomonadota; class Alphaproteobacteria; order Sphingomonadales; family Sphingomonadaceae; genus Allosphingosinicella. The sequence goes on along the minus strand of JALYHK010000185.1, from coordinate 1,423 downwards.
AGCCTGCCCGGCGCCGTCTCGCTCGCGCAGCAGCGCTATTACGCCCATCCGCGCAACCAGTTCTGGCGCCTGGCAGGCGCGGTGATCGGGCGCGAGCTCGTGCCGCTGGCCTACGAGGCGCGGCTCGAGGCGCTGCTCGAGGCGGGCGTCGGCCTTTGGGACACCGTCGCCGCGGCGAGCCGCGAGGGCAGCCTCGACCAGAATATCGAGCTCCACGCGGCGAGCGACCTCGCCGGCCTCGCCGCCACCCTGCCGGCGCTGCGGGCGGTGGGCTTCAACGGCGGCAAGGCGGCGAGCATCGGGCGGCCCCAGCTAAGGGAGCTGCCCCGGCTCGCGCTGATCGACCTGCCTTCGAGCAGCCCCGCCTATACGATCCCGTTCGAGGAGAAGCTGGAGCGCTGGCTGGCGCTGCGGCGGTTCCTGGATCGGTAGCCGCGCGCCGTGACGATCGAGCAACCGGGATCAGCGTCCGCGGGCGGCCCTGACCTGGGCCGGCGCGACGTCGCTCCCATAGCACAGCGGGGCGTGGCCGCCGGGCCGGCTGTAGGCGCTGCGGGCGCCGCAGCGGCGGCCGGCGCGGTCGGTGCTGTAGGGGCACGGGCAGCTGCCCGGATAGGCGGCGATCGATTGGCGGATCAGCCGCTGCTTGATCTGTGCGTCCGACTGCGCCGAGGCGCCGCCGGCGGCGGTGAGGACCGCCGCGGCCACAGCGAAAGCGGCCGCGCCGCTCGTCAGAATCTTCATTGCACGTCCCCCTCGATTACGGAGGAGGAGAGGCTAGAAAAACTGCCCGCCAGCGCGGGACCACGACCTCGTCCGATCCGGAGGGAAGAGGCGGGCGCTCAGCCCGAATGGGCGAAGGGTCCCGCGGATTCGCCGCCTTTCCGGCCGCACCGGATAGGTCCGAAATGGATCAATCTCGCGCCGCTGCGGCACCGCGGCTGGAAACGCCGCGGCCGCTCGCCTAACGGGGAAGACGATGTCGGCCGAGATGCTCCGGAGACTCCAGCCGCTGCGCAGCCTGCCGCTCGCCGCGCAATATGGCGCGACGGCGCTGATCGCGCTCGCCTTCTTCGGCCTGCGCTACGTGCTCGACGGGCTCGGCCTCAACCCCGAACGGCTGCCCCTCCTGGTGCTGTTCCTGCCGGCGGTGGTGCTGTCCGCCTTCCTGTTCAGCCGCGGGTCCGGCTATTTCGCGGTGGTCCTCTGCGCCGCCCTCGGACTCTTCTTCCTCGTCGACCCGCATCAGCCGCTGGCCGGCGCCGGACTGGCCGAGGCAGTTCCGCTCGCCGCGTTCCTCGCCGCCGGCTTCATCGCCGCGGCAGTCGTCCAGATGCTGCGGCGGAACGTCGATCATCTCGCCGAGCGTGCCGCCGAGCTCGACGAGGGCCGCGCCGAGCTCGAGGCGAGCGTCGCCCGCCTC
>JALYHK010000184.1 GCA_030776605.1 Pseudomonadota bacterium | reverse complement strand
GGTCGGCTCCGAGCAAAGCTTCCAGGCTCGGTCTGGCAGATTTCGCCGATCGTCGACCCGCAGACGCGCCAGGGCGAGGCGCGGATCTCGATCCCCTACAGCCCCGAGCTCCGGCCGGGCGGCTTCGCGTCCGCCCAAATCGTCGCCGGCTCGGTGAACGCGCCCGTCCTGCCCGAATCGGCGGTCCACAGCGACGCCCAAGGCAATTACGTCTACGTCGTCGCCGCCAACGACACGATCGAGCGGCGGCCGGTGCGGGTCGGCGAAGTCGCCGATCGTGGCGTCGTGATCCTCGAAGGTCTCGCCGGGAACGAGCGGGTGGTCCAGTCCGCCGGCGCCTTCCTCGCCCCCGGCCAGCGCGTGCGGCCTGAGCTGGCCCGCGCGCGCTAGGGGCCGCCCTCGATGAACCTTCGCAACATGTCCGCCTGGGCGATCCGGAACCCGGTTCCGCCGATCGTCCTGTTCATGGCGCTGACGCTGGCGGGGATCGTCAGCTTCCTGCGTATGGACGTTCAGAACGATCCGGACATCGACTTTCCGATGGTGATCGTCTCCATCTCGCAGCCGGGCGCGGCGCCGGGCGAGCTCGAGACGCAGATCACCACCCGCGTCGAGGCGGCGGTGCGCTCGATCTCCGGCGTCGACGAGATAAACTCGACGGTCAGCGAAGGCAGTTCGCAGACGATGGTCCAGCTCGACATCGGTACGCCGATCGACCGGGCGGTGAGCGACGTTCGCGACGCAGTCGCCCAGATCCGCGGCCAGCTGCCCGACGGTATCCTCGAGCCGCGGGTGTTCCGGGTCGATACCAGCGACAACGACCTTGCCAGCTTCGCCGCCGTGACCACCGACATGGGCCTCGAGGAGCTGAGCTGGTACATCGACAATACGGTCGCGCGGCAGCTGCTCGCGGTGCCCGGCCTCGCCGGCGTCGATCGCACCGGCGGCGTCTCGCGCGAGATCCGGGTGATCCTCGATCCGGCGCGGCTCCAGTCGCTCGGCATCACCGCCAGCCAGGTCAACCAGCAGCTCCGCCAGCTCAACCTCAACGCCGCCGGCGGCCGCGCCGAGATCGCCGGGTCGGAGCAGTCGGTGCGCGTCGTCGGCAACGCGAGCTCCGCTTACCAGCTCGGCCAGACCCAGATCCCGATCGGCGGCGGCCGCACGGTGAAGCTCGCGGACATCGCCCAGGTGCGCGACCTTTATGCCGAGCAGCGGTCCTACGCGACCTTCAACGGTCAGCAGGTGCTCGCCTTCACCTTCCAGCGCGCCCGCAACGAATCCGACGTCAGCGTCTACGACGGCGCGGTCGAGGCGCTGCGGGAACTCGAGCAGCGGCACCCCGAGGTGCAGTTCGTCGAGCTGTTCAGCTCGGTCAAATATACCCGCAACCAATATACGGCGGCGATGGAGGCGCTGGTCGAAGGCGCGATCCTCGCCGTGATCGTCGTCTTCCTGTTCCTGTGGGACTGGCGGGCGACGCTGATCGCGGCGATCGCCATTCCGCTCTCGGCGATCCCGACCTTCTGGTTCATGGATCTGATGGGCTTTTCGCTGAACGGGCTGACGCTGCTGGCGCTCAGCCTGGTGGCGGGCGTGCTCGTCGACGATGCGATCGTGGAGATCGAGAACATCGTGCGGCACATGCGCATGGGCAAGAGCGCCTATCAGGCCTCGATCGAGGCGGCGGACGAGATCGGCCTGGCCGTCGTCGCCACCACCTTCTCGATCGTCGCCGTCTTCCTCCCCGTCGGCATGATGCCGGGCGTGTCGGGCGAGTTCTTCAAGAATTTCGGCTTCACCGTCGTCGTCGCGGTGCTGATGAGCCTGCTCGTCGCGCGCCTCATCACGCCGATGGTCGCAGCCTATTTCCTCAAGGCAAAGGGCCAGCAGAAGCACGGCGAGGGCCGCCTGATGGACGCCTATATGCGCCTGCTCGGCTGGACGCTCCGCCACCGGTGGACGACCGTGGTCGGCGGCTTTCTCGCGCTGGTCGGGACGGTGATGCTGTTCATGAACATCCCGCAGACGTTCCGGCCGGACATCAACCGCAGCGAGGTCAGCGCCTCGGTCGAGATGGTGCCCGGGACCACCCTCGCCCAGACCGGCGAGGTCGTCCGCCGCGCCGAGGCGATCCTCACCGAGCAGCCGGACGTCGAGGCGGTGTTCAGCCGCGTCCGCGTCGGCGGCGGCACCATCGAGGTGCGCCTGAGCGAGGATCGCGAGCGGACCAGCAGCGAGTTCGAGCGCGCTCTTGCGCCTCGCCTCGCCCAGATTCCCGACGCGCGCGTCAGCTTCCGGTCCGGCTTCGGCGGACGCGCGCTGACGCTGACGCTCGGCGGCGAGGATCCCGAGCAGCTGAACCGGGTCGCCAACCGGATCGTCGCCGAAATGTCGCGCATCCCGGAGCTGGTCGCGCCCCGCGTCACCGGCGACATGCAGCGCCCCGAGATCACGATCCGCCCCCGCTTCGACCTCGCCGCCGAGCTCGGCGTCTCGACCGCGGCGGTGAGCCAGGCGATCCGCATCGCGACGCTGGGCGACATAGACCAGAACAGCGCCCGCTTCTCGGTCGGCGACCGGCAGATCCCGATCCGGGTCGCTTTGGGCGAGAGCGCCCGTCAGCACCTCTCGAACATCGAGAACCTGCCGGTCCCCACCGCCAACGGCGGATCGGTGCCGCTGCGCCTCATCGCCGACATCGGCTTCGGCGCGGGCCCGACCCGGATCGAGCGCTCGAACCAGATGCGCCGGATCACGATCGGCGCCGATTTCGCTCCGGGCGTGGTGAGCAGCCAGGCCTGGGAGAAGATCAACGCCCTGCCGACTATGCAGGACCTGCCGATCGGCGTCACCCGAATCGTGCTCGGCATGAATCGCTGGGAAGCCGAGATGATCCGCAACTTCATGATCGCGGTCGTCTCGGGCATCTTCCTCGTCTTCGCGGTGCTGATGCTGCTCTACCGGCGCGTGCTGCCGCCGTTCGTCAACATGGGTTCGCTGCTGCTGGCGCCGCTCGGCGGCCTGCTCGCGCTGGTGATCACCGGCAATCCGATCTCGATGCCGGTCTACATCGGCCTCCTGATGCTGCTCGGCATCGTCGCCAAGAACTCGATCCTGCTGATCGACTTCGCGCTCGAGGAGATGGACAAGGGGGTGCCCAAGCGCGAGGCGATCCTGGATGCGGGGCACAAGCGCGCCCAGCCGATCGTGATGACCACGGTGGCGATGACCGCCGGCATGGTCCCGACCGCGATCGCGCTCTCCGGCGACGCCTCGTTCCGCGCCCCGATGGGCATCACCGTGATCGGGGGGCTGCTGCTCTCGACGGTGCTCACCCTGGTGCTGGTGCCCGGAACCTTCAGCCTCGCGCTCGGCGTGGAGGAGCGGCTCGGGCCGCGGCTCCGGCGCTGGTTCACCAACGGCGGCCGCGACGCGCCGCCGCCGGCGGTGGTGCAGCCGGCCGAGTAGGCGGCGGGCGTGAACCATCGCCGCGCCCGGCCATTGAGGCTTCATGACCCTCTTCGACAGGACGGGCCTTAGCCGGTTCAATCCGGCCCAGTCCGGCGCGCGCGGGATGCGGGTGCTCGCCACCGCGATGCTCGCCGGCATGGCCGCGCTGTTCATCGCCGCCACCAGGCTCGAGGAGATCCATCCCGCCTGGGGCTTCGTGCGCGCCTTCGCCGAGGCGGCGATGGTCGGCGGCATCGCCGACTGGTTCGCGGTCACCGCTTTGTTCCGTCACCCGCTCGGCCTGCCGATCCCGCACACCGCGATCATCCCGCGCAACAAGGACCGGATCGGGGACACGCTGGCGCTGTTCCTGCGCGACAATTTCCTCAC
>JALYHK010000183.1 GCA_030776605.1 Pseudomonadota bacterium | reverse complement strand
CCTCCATACTGCTGGGCGAGGAGATGCCGGAGATCCCAGCGACCAGCGACGCCTTGCCGCCCGAGCAGGCACGCGCGGTCGAGGCCTACGCTCGCCGCCAGCACCTACTGGAGATCTAAGATGATGAACGACGGCCACTCGCGCGAGACGCTCTCCGATGAGCTTGGATGGGATCGTCTGCGGGCGACGAGCGAGGCCATCGCCGACCCGAGCGAGCAGCTCTACGAGGCGCTCCGCCTCGAGCGCGCGACGCTCCCCATCGCACCGCCGCTGGCCGCGGGCGAGCTGCTCAGCCTGGCGCGGCGGATGTGGGTCGGGCGGCGCATCCGCGACCGCATCTTCGGGCGGGGGATGTTCCCGAACCCTGCCTGGAACATCCTTCTGGACCTGTTCATCGCCGGTGAGGAAGGGCGCAACGTCACGATCAAGAGCGCCTGCGTCGCAGCCGACGTGCCGCAGTCCACCGCGCTGCGCTACATCGCGCACCTCATCGAGGTCCGCCTCGCACGCCGCCTCCAGCACCCGAGCGACGCGCGCAGCGCCTATCTCAAGCTGAGCGAGCGGGGGCGCTCGCGCATGATCGAGTTCCTCAGTCTGTCGGCAGCCTGTCCGGACGAGCTTGGCGCATGAAATCGATCGCCATCGACACGTAGGCGGCCGCCTGGTGCAGCCCGAGCTCGTCGAGCCCCGCTAGCAGCTCCTCGGCGGAACGGTTGAGGTCGGTGAGCCGGTCCCAATGCTCGCCGAACCCGGATTGGTTGATCACTCTTGCCTCCAGACTTGGTACAGGCTTGCCGCCCCATAGCCGCGTCTGGGGCGCGGCAGAAGCATATCATGATCCATTTCCCTTGCTAATCCGGTGCGTCCCACAGCGCAACCGACGCCCGGCGGCACAAGCGGCGCCCGCGGATCCGCGCCCCGATTGGATTCGGGAAGGCGGATGCTAGGAGGCAGCGATGAACAGGCTGCTCGTCGGCGGAGTCGCCGCGATTCTCGTCACCGCGCTCGCCCCGCACGCGCTCGACGCTTGGCGCGCGCACCGGCTGCGCCAGCAGATCGACGAGCAGGAGCAGCTCATTGCCCAGAAGCAGCGCGAGATCGCCTGCCTCGAGCGGCTGCGCGCCACCGGCCTTCCCCCGGGCGCGAGCATCGAAAAGGAGATCGAGCGGTGCCGGCGCGCAGCGGCCGAGCCGCCCGACTGAGGAGCCAGGTCCCTATCGACATTCAGCAGCGCCGAGTCGGAGGCTACTCTCCCGAGGGAGAGGGTTTTTCTGCCTCGGCGATTAAGTGGCGATGCGGCCTAGCGCCCGGCGAGCCCCGCCGGACGTCCTGCCCCGAAGCCGAAATGGCGCTTGACGATCGGCTTGCGCCTGGCGGCGAGGATGAGGTCGAGCGTCGCCGAATGGAGCGGCGTGACGAACTCGAAGCCGGCCTTGCGCCCGTCGACCCAGACGACGCGGCTGTTGACCGGCTCCAGCCCGGGCAGCTTCAGCCAGACGTGCGCGCCGACCTCGAGCTGCGCGTCGCTGTCGGCGGCGAAGCCGCCTGTCGAGAGGTTGACGACCTCGGCGTCGGCGAGGCTGGCGCCCGGCTCGCGGAGGCTCGCGGCGAGGTTGACGATGCGCCGCTCCGCTTTCCGGCCCTCCGCGACGGGGAGAATGGCGAGATGCGCTTTTCTCATCGGCGGTGCTCCGGCTCTTGCATCTCCCGCATATGCGCCGCGAATGAATAACCATCGGTTAAGAGGTCGGCCACGTGTCTCGCGCTGAACGCCTGGGATCGGAAGCGGCGGCCAGACGTTCGGCAGCATCGGCAATTCGGCCAGCCGGTTCGGTGAGCGTTTGTGAAGTGGAGTATCTTTCTGGCCGCGGCGGCGGCGCTGGCGCTTTCCGGCTGCGACGCCGTCGGCATCGGGACATCCTCTTCGCCGCCCACCGTCAGCGCAGAGGACCTCCGCTCGGCCGTCGGCGACCCGCGCGTCCGGCGCTTCTACGAGGCGCGGCAATGGCAGCCGGCCTGGTCGGAGGCACTCGAACAGGAGCTCACCGCCGCGCTCGGCGAGGCGAGGCGCCACGGCCTCGATCCGAGCCGTTTCCTGCGCGTGGCCGAAGGCGCCTCGGGCGCTGAGCGCGAGGCGGCACTGAGCCTTGCCGCCCTCTCCTATGCCGAAGCGCTCGCCCGCGGCGCCTCCGACCCCGAACAGATTCATGAGATCTACACGCTGCCGCGCCCGGACGTGGACGTGGTCGCCGAGCTCGCGCGCGCGCTGGAGCAGGCCAGCCTCAGAGGCTGGCTCGCGGGCCTGGCGCCGTCCGATGCGGAGTATCGCGCCCTCTCGGAAGCCTATCTGCGCTACAGCCGGGAGGCGGCGCGCGGGCAGCGGCCCGGCATCACCCCAGGCGAGGCGATCGAGCCGGGGGAGCGCGATCCGCGAATCCCCGCCGTCGCCGAGGCGCTGAGGACCCACGGCTACCTCGCCGCCGAAGCCGCTCAGCCGACGGCGCAGGACGGCGCGGGCGCCGGCGAGCGCCAACCTCAGCCGCAGTCCCCCTCCGCCCTCTACACGGCCGAGCTCGCGGACGCGGTGCGTCGCGTTCAGGAGGATTACGGCATAGAGGCGGACGGCGTCATCGGCAGTGCGACCCTCGACGTCCTCAACGCCACCGCGGGCGACCGGGCGCGGATGCTCGCCGTGAACCTCGAGCGGCGGCGCTGGCTGCAGCGGCAGGCTCCGCCGACGCGCATCGACGTCAATACCGCCGCCGCGATGCTCGACTACTGGCGCGAGGGGACCCACGTCGACAGGCGGCGGGTTATGGTCGGGCAGCCTGGCTGGGAGACGCCGCAGCTGCTCTCCCCGATCGTGCGTTTGGTCGCGAACCCGCCTTGGGTCGTGCCGCGGTCGATCGAGGAGGAGGAGCTGCTTCCCAAGGGCGAGGCCTATCTGGCGCGCAACAACTTCACCCGGCGCAACGGCCGGCTGGTCCAGGCGCCGGGGCCGGACTCGGCGCTCGGCCTAGTCAAGTTCGACATGCAGAACCGCCACGCCATTTATCTCCACGACACGCCGGCCAAGGCCGGCTTCCAACGCGCCGAGCGGCACATGAGCCACGGCTGCGTGCGGGTGCAGGATGCGCTCGGCTTCGCGACCATGATCGCCGAGCACGACGGCAAGCGCACGCGGTTCGAGCGGGCGCTGGCGAGCGGGGAGGAGCGATCGGTCCCGCTCGACCGCGAGATTCCGGTGCGCCTGATCTATCACACCGCTTACCTCGACCGCAGCGGACGGCTGCTCTTCCGACCCGACGCCTATGGGTGGGACGAGGACGTGGCGCAGGTCTTGGGACTGCCGCCGCGGGAGCGACGGCCGCTCCGGCGGCACACGCGCGACGTCGGGCCCTGAGCCCGGCAACGGCTGATCCGGAACATGCCACGGGACGGCTGGACGCCTTCCCGAAGCCGGCCTCGCGACGGAACGGGAAGCCGGTGCCGCCGTTGATCAACTGTGGGCTTTAGAGCCCGGAAATCCAATAAATTCAGGAGGGTGTAATGCCAGACAGCAGATATCGCGACTATGGCCGCAGCGAGCGGGCCGGCGGGCGCGGCAGCTCGATCTTCTCGGACGACGACGATCGATGGCGCGGCTCCGACCGCTCCGGCGAGCGCAACGAGCATGGCAGGGGGCGCGGCGGCGAATGGCGGGCCGAAGAGCATGGCTGGGGCCCCAGCTGGCGCGGCCGTGACGAGGAGCGTGGCCGCGGCGAGCGCCACGGCGGTTCGCGCGAGGACGAGCGCGGCTTTTTCGAGCGCGCCGGCGACGAGGTGCGCTCCTGGTTCGGTGACGACGAGGCCGAGC
>JALYHK010000182.1 GCA_030776605.1 Pseudomonadota bacterium | reverse complement strand
GCACGAGGCTGCGGCGAGCACCAGGCCCGGCGCAAGCGCGATCCGGCGGAGCCGCTGCTGCGCCCCGCCGTCGGATTTCTTCCGTGCTTTCCGTGTCATCGGGATCATCACCGCCTGCCCGCGTGCGGGCCAAAAGGCCTGATAGCGCGTTTCGTTGCGGCTCCGCGCGCGCGGATTTCGGCGCGTCCCGATAAGACACAGAGCCTCGGAAGCGGTTAACGTCGGTGCCCAGCAGAAAGGCAAGAGCCCCGCCGGACCGGGGACGGCACCGAAGCTCCGGTGCGCATCCGCTCGCCTGGCGGGGCTCGTCAGGGCCTATCCGGCCCAGGGTCTATCAGCCTTTCAGTCTGACGGCGCTAAAACGCACGCGGACCGAAAGGGGTTTCCGGCCCGTCGCTGAAATCGCGCGGCGCGCCGCAGCATTTGCGTTTGGCCCCCAGCTTTGGGAAAGGGGCAGGTCCCTTCAGCCGCGCGAGGTCCCATGGCGACGACGATCGAAGAGCTCGAAAAGCGGCGCGAGCAGGCGCGGCTCGGCGGCGGGGAAAAGAGGATCGAGGCGCAGCACGCAAAAGGGCGGCTCACCGCGCGCGAGCGCCTGACGGTGCTGCTCGATCCCGGAAGCTTCGAAGAATATGACATGTTCGTCGAGCACAATTGCACCGACTTCGGCATGGACGAGATGAAGGTGCCCGGCGACGGCGTCGTCACCGGATCGGGCACCATCAACGGCCGGCTCGTCTATGTCTTCGCCCAGGACTTCACCGTCTTCGGCGGCTCGCTTTCCGAGCGGCATGCGCAGAAGATCTGCAAGGTGATGGATATGGCGATGAAGGTCGGCGCGCCGGTGATCGGGCTCAACGATTCGGGCGGCGCGCGCATCCAGGAAGGCGTCGCCAGCCTCGCCGGCTATGCCGAGGTGTTCCAGAGGAACGTGCTGGCGTCCGGCGTGATCCCCCAGATCAGCGTCATCATGGGCCCCTGCGCCGGCGGCGCGGTCTATTCGCCGGCGATGACCGACTTCATCTTCATGGTGAAGGACAGCTCCTACATGTTCGTCACCGGCCCGGACGTGGTGAAGACGGTGACCAACGAGATGGTGACTCAGGAGGAGCTCGGCGGCGCCGTCACCCACACCACCAAGTCCGGGGTCGCCGACGCCGCATTCGAGAACGATATCGACGCGCTCCTCGCAACGCGCGACCTCTTCGATTTCCTGCCGCTCTCGAACCGGCACGAGCTGCCCGAGCGGCCGTGCACCGATCCGTGGGACCGGCGGGAGGACAGCCTCGACACCTTGATCCCGGACAGCGCGGCCAAGCCCTACGACATGCACGAGCTGATCCGCAAAGTGCTCGACGAGGGCGACTTCTTCGAGCTTCAGCCGAACCACGCGCCCAACATCATCATCGGCTTCGGGCGCATCGAGGGGCGCACCGTCGGCGTCGTCGCGAACCAGCCGATGGTGCTCGCCGGCGTGCTCGACATCGCCAGCTCGAAGAAGGCGGCGCGCTTCGTCCGCTTCTGCGACGCCTTCGACGTCCCGATCCTGACCTTCGTCGACGTTCCCGGCTTCCTCCCCGGCGTCGCCCAGGAGCATAACGGCATCATCAAGAACGGCGCCAAGCTGCTCTTCGCCTACGCCGAGGCGACGGTGCCGAAGATCACGGTGATCACGCGAAAGGCCTATGGCGGCGCCTATGACGTAATGTCCTCCAAGCACCTTCGGGGCGACCTCAATTACGCCTGGCCCTCGGCCGAAATCGCGGTGATGGGCGCCAAGGGCGCGGTCGAGATCATCTTCAGGAAGGACATCGGCGATCCGGAGAAGATCGCCGAGCGCACCCGCGAATATGAGGAGCGCTTCGCCAACCCGTTCGTCGCCGCCAGCATGGGCTTCATCGACGAAGTGATCATGCCCCACTCCACCCGCCGCCGCATCGCGCTCGGGCTGAGGAAGCTCAGGGACAAGCAGCTCGAAAACCCATGGAAGAAGCATGACAACATTCCGCTCTGAGGAGCTGCTCGTCGGCTTCGTGGCGGCGGCGTTGCTGCCGATCATTGCGCTGAGGACGTTGCGAGGGGTGCGCGAGGGGCGGCTGCCGCTCTACCGCACCTACATCCGCCGCGAGGACGACGCGGCCAAGTTCAACGTGCTCGTCGCCCTCCACGCCTTGAGCTTCGTCCTGATCGCCGTGGTCGCCGTCGATCTGCTGTTCGGCCTTGGCTTTCGGGAGGCGCTATGAAGCTTGGACGCATGCACTTGATCCGAGTTGCGACCCGTTCGGCTGGCCGGAGCGTCGCCCACTGGCAGACGCTGGTGCTGCCACTGTTTGTTCTTAGTGCTTGCAGCGGCACGAGTGCCGAGGAACGCCTTTGTCGAGCGAACGTGAGTTCCGGGCTCCTGAATCCAGAGACAGCTGAGTTCTACGAGTTCCAGCGCGTTGATCGACCAGCGTTCGAAGAGTTCCTGACAGAAGCGGCCCTGAAGGGCCGAGGCGTCGTAGGTCGGGATAGAATCCGCTACGCAGACGCCATCCCACAGTTTCGGCGCGTCGCCGAGGAAACGGCAACGTCCATGGAACGCAACGGAGCTACGTTCAGACGCTTTCGTGTCAAAGCCGACGATCGTTTGGGACAAACCGTCACTAGCATTTATTTTTGTGCGGTGAGCGCTTCGCAATGTTCGTGCTTTAACGATGAGTCGATTGCTTCTGAGTTGAGGGGATAGGACTTCAAGAATGAAACTGGGCCGTCTCAACCATGTCGGCGTCGCGACGCCTTCGATCGAGAACAGCGTCGCGCTCTATCGCGACATGCTCGGCGCGACGCATATCCACGAGCCGTTCGACCTGCCGGCGCAGAAGGTGCGGGTCTGCTTCGTCGACATGCCGAACAGCCAGATCGAGCTGCTTGAGCCGCTCGGCGAGGATTCCCCGATCGCCAAATTCCTCGAGAGGAACCCGGCGGGAGGGCAGCACCATGTCTGCTTCGAGGTGCCGGACATCCACGAGGCCAAGGCGGAGATGGAGGCGAAGGGCTCGCGCGTGCTCGGCGAGCCGCGCATCGGCGCGCACGGGACGCCGGTGATCTTCGTGCATCCCAAGGACATGGGCGGCGTTCTCGTCGAGCTGATGGAGAGCCCGCGTGAAGCGCATTGATCTAGCTCCCTCTCCCCCCGGGCGAGAGGGTTGGGGTGAGGGGGTTCGGCCTCGTCGGACAGGCTGTGCCCCCTCACCAACGGCGGCTAGGCGGCGGAGCCGCCAAGCCTCCGTATCCTCTCCCCGCCGGGGAGAGGGGGGTCTCCCGCATGTCTGACAAGCCCACGATCGAGAACAACACCGGCGAGGATTCCGGCGCCGCCCCCGCCCCGGGCGGCGACACGCCGACCGCCGCCTCGCCCACCCTCGCCGACTGGCAGGCCGCCGCATTGAAGGAGGTGAAGGGCCAGGACATCGTCTGGCACACGGCCGAAGGCATCGAGGTGAAGCCGCTCTACACGAGCGCGGACAGCGCCGCCATCGACCCCGGCCTCCCCGGCTTCCCGCCATTCACCCGCGGCCCCTACGCCTCGATGTATGCCGGCCGGCCGTGGACGATTCGCCAATATGCCGGCTTCTCCACCGCCGAGGAGTCGAACGCCTTTTATCGCCGCAACCTCGCCGCCGGGCAGAAGGGGCTTTCGGTCGCCTTCGATCTCGCCACCCACCGCGGCTACGACAGCGACCATCCGCGCGTCGTCGGCGACGTCGGCAAGGCGGGCGTGGCGATCGACACGGTCGAGGACATGAAGATCCTGTTCGACGGCATCCCGCTCGACACGATGAGCGTGTCGATGACGATGAACGGCGCGGTGCTCCCGG
>JALYHK010000181.1 GCA_030776605.1 Pseudomonadota bacterium | reverse complement strand
GACGGAGATCGAGCGCTGGGTGCTGTTCCACCACCCGTTCCAGACGGCGCCGCTGCGGCGCCGGCTGCTGGAGCTTCTCCGGCGCGCGCTCAGCGCGTCCGCGCCGCCAGATCGACCTCCAACTCCCGTGCGAGGGCGCGCAGGAAAGCAGTGACCACCGGCGGCGGAGGGCGTCCCTCGGCCGTTTCGTAGCGAAGCGCCGCCTCGACGCAGGCATTGGCGTCGAGGCTCTTCTGCGGGAGGTGCGCGGCGGCGAGAGAAGAGGCGAGGGCGGGCCGGCGAGCCTCTGCGGCGATGCTCTCCCAGCCGCGGTCGGCATAATGGATGCGTGCTGCGGCCGCGCGCAGCGCCCGTGCTTCGTCGGCGGCGAGCGCCCCCTCACGCAGCAGGCCGCAGAGGGTCGCCCTGACCTCGACCATCGGCACCGACAGTGGCCGCCAGTCCCATTCTGCGGGGCCGTGGACCAGCGCCACCTCGTCGTCGCCGGCGGTGCGGCCATCGGCATAGGCGCGCCAAATCGTGCCGATGCCGGTCATTCCGAACGGCGCCATTTCGGCCGCGCGCAACGCACCGATGCTGCTCGCGCCGTAGATCCGCACCCCTTCGGAAAGGAGCAGCAGGATCTCCTTGTGGCGGACGGCGGGGCGATGGTCGAAGTAGCCGTCGATCAGGCAAACGGTGAGGCTGGGAGACGGAACAAGGCGAAGCAGGTCGCCCGCCTCGGCCGGGGGCCGCCATTCGACGGCCGGGTAGCCGGCGCGATCCTCCGCCGGCAGCGACGGACCCGCGAATGCGACGACCCTCACTGCCGCCGCGCCCGCGTCAGCGAGCCCAGGCCGGCCACGAACATTTTCGCGACCGCAACTCCGTCGAGCTCCCCGTCGAGCCGCTTGACCGCGGCCGGGCCGTAGCCGGCGGCGGCGAGCCGCGCGGCGGCCTGGCGCCAACCAGTCGGCCCCGGTTCGACCGCCTCCCACCCAGCTGCGCCAGCGTGAAGCTGCGGCAGCGGCGCGTCCGGGCGGCGGTAGGTCGAAGGGAGAATGTCATCGCGGGCCGCTGCGATCATCGTCAGCCGCGACTGGAGCGCTTCGGCGAGAGCCTTGAACAGCGCTCGCTCGGGATCGCGGTGCGCCGCCGAGCCGGCGAACCGCCGGTAGCGCTCGCCGAAGGCCTCCCTGCCGCCGATCCAGCAGACCAGCACCGGCATGCCGGCCAGCGACTCCGGCGCGAACAGCGCGAGATCGACTGCGGCCGCGGTGAGCCGGGCGCGCCATTCGGCAAACCAGCCGTAGGGCACCGTCGCCGGGTCGATCATCCGCATCAGGCGCTGCTCGGGCGGCTGGCGCTGCCATTCGCCGACCGCGTCGCGCTCGATCAGCTCCGCGATGGCGACGTCCATCGCCTGATCAGCGGTGGCGCCGAGGCCGAGGCCGGTGCTCGACCGATCGCACCAGCTCCGCCCGCGCGCGGTGAAATCGAGCGACACCAGCTCGTGGGGCAGGAAGAAAGGCGTGCAGGCGAGAGCGTCCTCCGCGCGGCACCAACGGATCGGCTCGTCGGCCGGGGGCACTCCTGTCCGCCGCCTCGCATAGTCGGCAAGCTCGGGCGCCCGCTGCTTCGCGGTGAGCTCCTCGAAACCGCAGAGCGGCCCGTCGGCCGGCGCATTCTCGGCGCAATGGCTCTCGATCGCTTCGCAGAGCGCGCCGATCCGCGCTGCGAGCGGGGTCGCCGCCTTGCCCTGATGGACGCTCAGCGCCTTGCCGGCGGGTCGCACCGCCTGCCAGACGGGAAGGCCAAGGCGGTCGAGCCCGGTGAGGTCGGCGAGCCTGGTGACGCCGCACGTGCGGGCATGGCGGCCGACGCGGGCGAAAAAGTCCTCAGCCGGAGCGGCTCGCGGCTCCTCGTCGGGCCCGAGCGGCGCCGGCACAGGGAGAGGGGTCAGTCCTCGTCGGGAGGATCGGTGTTGGCGAAGCTCAACGGCTCCGCCATCGTCTCGGCGAGTGGGGCTTCGGTCCCGATGCCGCCGTCGCGGCGCCCGGGGAGTGGTTCGGTGCAAGCCATGGCCCTGCCTTCCATGCGCGATCCGCACGAGCCGCGGACCGTTCGACAAGCTAGCACGTCTGCTGCCGCGCAGGAAGCGCCCTCATCCGCGGTTGCGGACGTAGCTGCCGGGGGCGGGCTCGATCACCGCGAGCTTGCCGGCGCCGGGCATGCGGGCGGGGACCTGCTCCGCCTTGCCGCCGTCGCTCAGCCACTCGTGGCAGCGCGGCCACCATGAGCCTTCGGGGCGGGTGGCGGTCGCCACCATTCCTCGGCGCTCTCGGGCATCGCCTCGTTGGTCCAGTAGCCGTGCTTGTTGGCCGACGGCGGGTTGATCACCCCAGCATTGTGGCCGCTGCCGCCGAGCAGGAACTGCACCGGTCCGCCCCACAGGCGGGCGCCGTCGTCCGCTTCGTCCGCGAGGCGGTGGAGGAGGCGCGCGCCGCCTTCCAGCTTCGTTAAAGCGGCGCTAACCATATCCGTCTTAGATACTCTTCCGGAACGAGTTTTCGGCCCGCGAATTTACGGGCGAGAACAGGTTCGTAGGAGAGTGCGCGTATGAGCGACCGCGATTTCCTCGCCCAGCTGCAGGGCTACGGCCTGATGACCGCCGAGGTCAGCTACTACATGCCCGATCATCCCGGCCTGATCCAGCTCTTCGTCTGGCAGCAATATGACGTCGCGCCCGAGTTCCCGGTGCTCCACCGCTTCCTCGACCACTGGCGCCGCGAGATAGAGGCGACGCTCCATTCGATCCGCATCGCCCACAACCATCTCATCCGCCCCGCCGAATGGCGCGCGGTCGACGGCGTGATCACGATCAACTGAGCGGCAGCGGCCGCGGCCTTGTCGACGAGGCGGCCCCCGCCGCAGTTCTAGGCGCTCGCCGCTTCGCCGTCGGCGGCGCTCGATTCCCGGGTCTCGGCGGCTTCCTCCGAAGGCGCCTCCGCCGTCTCGCCGGGCTCGGCGTTCGGATCGAAAGCTTCGGTGAAGCCGGCGCTGTCCTTCTCGAACATGTCGGCCATGACGTCGACGCCCTGCGCCTGTAGCTCGGCTTCCTCGGGCGAGCGGGCGACGTTCACCCGGATCGCCACCGACACTTCCGGATGGAGCGCGATCTTCACCTCCTGGACGCCGACCGACTTGATCGGCCGGTCCAGCACGATCTGGTTCTTGGCGACCTTGTGCCCATGCGCCTCGAGCGCCTCGGCGAGGTCACGCGCGGAGACCGAGCCGTAGAGCTGCCCCGTGTTCGAGGCTTGGCGGATCAGCTGGACCGAGACGCCGTCGAGGCTCTTGGCCTCCTTCTCGGCGGCGGCGCGGCGTTCCTCGTTCTGCGCCTCGATCTTCTCGCGATTGGCCTCGAACACTTTCCGGTTCGCCTCGTTGGCGCGAAGCGCCTTGCCGTTGGGCAGCAGGAAATTGCGGGCGTAGCCGGGCTTGACGTTGACCACGTCGCCGATCGCGCCGAGCTTCTCGATCCTCTCGAGCAGAATGACTTCCATCGCTCCCTCCTATTTCACGACGTAGGGGAGGAGGCCGAGGTGGCGGGCACGCTTGATCGCCTGAGCGAGCTCACGCTGCTTCTTGGCCGAGACGGCGGTGATGCGGGAGGGGACGATCTTGCCGCGCTCGGAGACGAAGCCCTGGAGCAGGCGGACGTCCTTGTAGTCGATCTTCGGAGCGTCCTTGCCTGAGAAGGGGCAGCTCTTGCGGCGGCGGAAGAATGGGCGTGCCATCTGCTGGTCCTCCTAGGATTCGTCGCTGCCGCGGCCGCGACCGCCGCGGAGCCCGCGGTCGCCGCGGTCGTCGCCGTCGCGGC
>JALYHK010000180.1 GCA_030776605.1 Pseudomonadota bacterium | reverse complement strand
CGCGAGCTGCCAGCCGGGGGGCGCGCCGGCATTCACCGGCGCCCGCGACATTGCCGCGACGATGGTGAGCAAAGGCACCACCGAAAGGTCCTGGAACAGCAGGATCGAGAAGGCGCGTTCGCCGGAGCGGGTGTTGATCTCGCCCGAGGCGCGCAGGCTCGGCAGCACCTGTGCCGTCGACGAGAGGCCGAGGGGAAGGCCGATCGCCAGCGAGGCGGCGAGGGTGAAGCCGGTCGCAAAGTAAATGAGGGCGGTGATGGCGAGGCCGCTCGTCACCACCTGCAGCAGGCCGAGGCCGAAGATGTCGCGGTGCAGGCGCAGCAGCCGGCTGGGATTGAGCTCAAGCCCGACCAGGAACAGCAGCAGGACGATGCCAAGGTCGGCGATGTGGAGGATGTCGTCAGGCTGGTCGATCAAGGCCAGGCCGTCCGGCCCGATCAGCGCGCCCGCGAGCAGGTAGCCGAGCACGGCCCCCAGGCCGAGGCGCCGGAACAGCATGACGAACAGCATCGCCGCGCCCAGCATGATAACGCCGTCGCGCAGCACGAAAGCGGTGGCCTCGACGCCGGTCGGGTCCATCAGCGCGATGCCCGCCCGGCGGCTTCGGCGACCGCCTCGAAGGCGAGCAGGATCGAGGCGTGACGAGCGGAGAAGCGCCGCGCCTCCGCAAATACCGTCAGCCCTGGCCATTCGCCGGGATCCTCGCGGCCGCCGGCAAGATAGGCGGCGAGGGCGTCGCGTGCAGCGGCGAGCTCGGCGGGCGATCGCCCGAGCGCGTGAGCCGCCATCAGCGCCGCCGAGGCCTGCCCCAAGGCACATGCCTTCACTTCCTGGCCCAGCGCCGCCACTTTGCCCTCCTCGTCGAGCGCCGCGGCCACGGCGACGCGGCTGCCGCAGACCGGCGAGCGCTTTTCTGCGCTCGCCTGCGGGGCCGGCAGCCGCCCGAGGTGCGGGATCGAGGCGGCGAGGCGCAGGATGTCGCGGCTGTAGAGGGCGTCGGGCACCAGGAGGCTATAGGTCGAGCGGCCCCGGCTCGCCAAGCGAGGGCGAATTTTCGCTTGCAACGTAGGAAATGTTTTGCGGCTCGTCGTCAGGCCCTGCGCCAGCTGGTCCCTTGGGGCGTGTCCTCGAGGACGATGCCTTCTTCGGCCAGCTCGGCCCGGATCCGGTCGGCCTCGGCGAAGTCCCGGCGCTGCTTGGCTTCGGCGCGCGCGGCGATCAGCGCCTCTACCCGCGCGTCGGCCTCGCCCCGGAACCAGTCGTCGGCGCTGCTCGCCAGCAGCCCGAGCAACGCGGCGCTCCCGCGAAGCACCGGCCCTTCCAGCGCCGACAGGCGCGCCAAGGCGAGCGGCGTGTTGAGGTCGTCTTCGAGCGCTTCGACGAACTCGGCCTCGGGCTCGCCCGCCTCCGCGTCTCCGGCAATGCGGTAGAGGCGGTCGAGCGTCGCCTTCGCCTGAGCGACGAGCTGCGACGACCATTCGAGCGGCTGGCGGTAGTGCGCCGAGAGCAAGGCGAAGCGCAGAGCCTCGCCTCTGTGCCCCTGCTCGAGCAGCTCGGCGACGGTGACGACGTTGCCGATGCTCTTCGACATCTTCTCGCCGCCCGCCATCGAGAGGAAGCCGTTGTGGACCCAGTAGCGCGCGAGGGGCGCGCCGCCGTGGGCGCAGCGGCTTTGGGCGATCTCGTTCTCGTGATGCGGGAAGATGAGGTCGAGCCCGCCGCCGTGGACGTCGATCGTCTCGCCGAGATGAACCTCGATCATCGCCGAGCACTCGATATGCCAGCCGGGCCGGCCGCGGCCCCAGGGACTGTCCCAGCCGATCACCCCTTCCGGCGATGGCTTCCACAGGACGAAGTCGGCCGGGTCCTTCTTGTAGGCGGCGACCTCGACCCGGGCGCCGGCCACCATCGCCTCGCGGTCGCGCCGTCCGAGCGCGCCGTAATCGGGGTCCGAGGGGACGTGGAAGAGGACGTGGCGCTCCGCCTCATAGGCATTGCCGGCCCCGATCAGCCGACCGATCATCGCGATCATCTCGGCAATGTGGTGCGTCGCGTGGGGCGTGACGGTGGGGGCTTCCACGCCTAGCGCCCCCATGTCCTCGTCATAGTGGCGCTCATAGCGCTGCGCGATCGCCTCCGGCGCCACGCCCTCGGCGCGGGCGGCGTCGATGATCTTGTCGTCGACGTCGGTGACGTTGCGGGCGTAGACCAGAGCGTCGTTGCCGTAGGCGTGGCGGAGCAGCCGGGCGAGGACGTCGAAGACCACCGCGGGCCGGGCGTTGCCGATGTGGGCGCGATTGTAAACGGTGGGGCCGCAGACATACATGGTCACCCGCTTCGGATCGGCGGGCGCGAAGGCGCGCTTCTCCCGCGCCATCGTGTCGTGGAGGCGGATCACTGCGCTCTGGCGGCGTTGCCGAGCCCGTTGCGTTCCGCCGCTCCCTGCTCCGGCGCGGGGCCGCGGCGCCACTCGACGAAATCCAGGATCGCGCGGCCGCTGGCGTTGAGCAGCGGATAGCTGCGCGATTCGGCCATCCAGGCCGGGCGCGGCGCGGCGCGGCCGTTCCAGACGTCGTAGACGAGGTTTGCGGCGAGGTAGAGCAGGGTGGCGCCGATCAGTCCCTTCAGCGCGCCGAAGCCGGCGCCGAGCACGCGGTCGAGCGGGCCCACGATCGAGCGGCGGGTGGCCGCGCCGATCCGGTGCGAGATCAGCTTGCCGGCGATGAACACGAGGCCGAAGACGAGCGCGAAGGCGAGCACCGCCGCGCCCGACCAGGTGCCGACCGGCCCTTCGAGCGCGGCGGTGACCGGCGTGTGGAGCAGCTTCAGCGCAGCGATCGCCGCGATCCACGCGCCGAGGGAGAGTATCTCGCAGACGAACCCGCGCCTCGCCCCGAAGACGAGCCCGCCGCCGGCGAGGAGAAGGACGATGATGTCGAGCCCGGTCATGCTGCACGTGCTAAACGCGGATCAGCGTAAGGGGAAGTGGTTCGTCCGGGCAGGCCTCAGCGGCCCAGCAGATGATCGACGAGCTGACCTAGGGTGCGGAAGCCGGCGACGGCGAGGCCGCTCCGCTCCCCACCGAGCGAGGCGGGGACGAGGGCGCGGGCGAAGCCGAGCTTGGCGGCTTCCTTGAGACGCAGCGCGCCGTGGGCGACGGGGCGGAGCTCGCCCGACAGCGCGACCTCGCCGAAGGCGACCGCTTCGGCGGGGACGGGACGCTCGGCGAGCGCCGAGACCAGCGCGGCGGCGACGGCGAGGTCGGCGGCCGGGTCGCTGACGCGGTAGCCGCCGGCGACGTTCAGATAGACTTCGGCGGTCGAGAAGCTGAGCCCGCAGCGCGCCTCGAGCACCGCGAGGATCATCGCCAGCCGCCCGGCGTCCCAGCCGACCACCGCGCGCCGCGGCGTCGCGCCGCTGGCGAGGCGGACGGTCAAGGCCTGGATTTCGACCAGCACCGGCCGCGTCCCCTCGAGCGCCGGGAAGACGACCGCGCCCGGGACCGCCTCGCCGCGCTCGGTGAGGAACAGAGCGGACGGGTTGGCGACCTCGGCCAGCCCCTCCTCGCCCATCGCGAAGACGCCGATCTCGTCGGTGCCGCCGAAGCGGTTCTTGGTGGCGCGCAGGATGCGGTACTGGTGGCTGCGCTCGCCCTCGAAGCTCAGCACCGTGTCGACCATATGCTCGAGCACCCGCGGCCCGGCGATCGATCCGTCCTTGGTGACGTGGCCGACGAGGACCAGGGCGGCGCCGGTCTCCTTGGCGTAACGGATCAGCTCGTGGGCCGAGGCACGGACCTGGCTGACCGTGCCGGGGGCCCCCTCGATCAGGTCCGAGTGCATGGTCTGGATCGAGTCGATCACCAGC
>JALYHK010000179.1 GCA_030776605.1 Pseudomonadota bacterium | reverse complement strand
AAGGCGAGCTCGGGCGTCTCGGCCAGCTTGCGGCCGGCGCCGCCGACGTCGCGGAACGAGAAGGTGAGCCGGTGCTCGGTCTCGAGCACCTCGCGTGGCGAGTTGAGCCGCAGCGGCTGCGGGAAGCCGCGGAAGTCGGTCACCGTCACCGACAGGTCGAGCGGATGGCCGTCGGGGAGCAGTGGCGGTCCCGGCTCCCGCGCCTTCATCGCCTCCAGCGCGTCGAGCAGGATCGCGGTGAACCCCTTTCCCGCGAAGGGCGGCGCGAACCAGCGGGCGCGGACGAAATTGGCGACCTTGCCGCGGATCTCGGCACGCTGGGCGGCGTCCGCCCCGTCTTCCTCCTCGCTGCGCCTGCGCGCCGCCAGCGCCCAGGCGAAGGGGAGGGCGGCGGCGTTCTTGGCGAAGCGCGAAAGCGCGCTCACCTTCGGGTCGATCAGCCGGTCGACATCGGCCGCCTCGAGCCAGAGGTCGGTCAAAGGCTCCAGCGAGCGGCCGCTCGAAATCGCGTCGGCAAGGAAGATGGCGTTGATCCCGCCGGCGCTGGCCCCGGCGAGGATATCGACCAGCACGCGCACCGACAGGCCGTGATCCTCGGCGGCGCTGCGCAGCAGCTCGGCATAGACCTGCTCGCTTGCGCCCTTCGCCGGCTCCCCGGCATGGAAGGCCCGGCTGGCGCGGGCGAGATGCCATATCTCGCGGGTAATCCCGTGCATGTAGACGGCGAGGCTGACGCCGCCGTAGCAGATCAGCGCCAGCCGCAGCTCCCTCTCCCGCATGGCACCGAGCCTGACAGCAGCCGCGCCCCATGTCGAGCGAGCGCGCCGGCGCGCGCTATCTTTTGGCCCATCCTCGCGCTAGACATCGCCGCCAAACGGCGGGCCGGGCGCGTCCGCAGCTTTCGGGGTACGCGTTCCACGTGCGGCGTTTCGCATTCCTGTTCCTCCTGCTTGCGACGATTGCCGGTCTTGCCTGGGCGGCGACCCACGTCCGGATAATCGGCCCCGGCGAGGCGCCGGGCGGCGACGGCCCCGCCGAGGCCGAGGCCGCCGCCTCGGCCAGCTTCGAGGCGGAGATCGGCGACCCCGAACCGCCGGCAGGCGTGATCGACTATGCGCGGATCGAGCGGCGGCTCCGGCTGCTGATGGAGCAGCCGCAGATGGTCGGCCTGGCGGTCGGCATCGTCGAGGACGGCCAGATCCGCTTCCTCCAGGGGTACGGCGAGACGGTGGCCGGCAGCGGCGATCCGGTGACCGTCGACACGGTGTTCCGCTGGGCCTCGCTGTCGAAGGGGGTGGCGGGGGACATGGTGGCGCTGCTTGCTGAGGAGGGCAAGCTGTCGCTCCACGATCCGATAAGCCGCTGGTCGACCAGCCTGCGGCTCCCCGGCGGCGCCGAGGCGCGGGCGACCGTCTCGGACCTCCTTTCGCACCGGCTCGGCCTGTTCGCCCACGCCCACGACGCCAAGCTCGAGGACGACCATGACCCGCGGGTGCTGCGGGGCGAGCTGGCGACGCTCAATGCCATCTGCCCGCCCGGCCAGTGCCATGCCTATCAGAACGTCGCCTTCGACGCTGCTGCCGAGATCGTCGAGCGGGTGACCGGGCTGCCCTATCGGGAGGCGGTGCGGGAGCGGCTGTTCCTGCCGCTCGGCATGACCTCCGCGAGCATGACCCGCGCCGAGCTGGTCGCGGCGCCGAGCTGGGCGCGGCCGCACGTCGGCGGCCGCAACAGCCGGCCGGTCGAGGTCACCGATGCTTATTACCGGGTGCCGGCCGCGGGCGGGGTCAACAGCTCGATCAAGGACCTGGCCCTGTGGCTGCGGGCGCAGATGGGGGTGGAGCCCGACATCCTCTCTCCCCAGCTGCTGCGGACAGTGCAGGAGCCGCGGGCCCGGACCCCTCGCGAGAACGTCCGCCGCCGCCGTTGGGCCGATCGGATCGGCGACGCCGCCTACGGCCTCGGCTGGCGCATCTACGACTATGCCGGCCACCGCGTCGTCGGCCACCGCGGCGGGCTGCGCGGCTATCGCTCGCTCATCCTGTTCGACCGTGCCCGCCGCACCGGCATCGTCGCGCTATGGAACAGCTCGACCAGGCAGCCCGGCGGCATCGAATATGAAGTGATGGACATGCTCTACGGGCTGCCCTTCCGCGACTGGCTCGAGCTCGACGAGGGCGATCCGCCCGAGCCCGAGGCTCCCGAGGCCGAAGAGGCACTCCAACAGGGCGGCTAGGCCGCTCCCCTCCCTGCGGAAACCATCGGACGGCGCGGCCGATAGCAGCGCGGCGCCCCCGCAGAGCCGCCGATCGCGGACGAGATGCAGTGGAGCTTCAGCTGCGCCCCCCGTGGAGGGGCCGAGGCTCGCCTACGGCGGGCCGGCGACCGACGACGTGCGCCGCGCATCGCGCCGTCCGTACCGTCTTCCAACGCCTGCGGGTAGCTCAGGCGGGCTTCAGATCCGCCCAGATCGGGAGGTGGTCCGATGCCTTTCGGGCGGTCGGCGACTGGTGGGCGCCGCTCGCCACCACTTTGAGCGCGGGCGAGACCATGATCCGGTCGAGTTGGGCAATCGGCCTGCGCGCGTGGAAGCTGCGGCCGCATTCGGCGAAGCGATGGTGGGCGGCAAAGTCGCGCAGGCAGCCGCCGCGCACGCTCCATTCGTTGAGGTCGCCCATCAGCACCGACGGCGGGTCGCCGGGGCGCGCGGCAAGGTGGGCGAGGATCGCGTGCGCCTGGCGCCGCCGCCAGAGGCCCGACAGGTCGAGGTGCATGCCGACGACGCGCAGCTCGGTGCCGTCGATGCTGAGGTCGGCGAGGACCGCGCCCCGCGGCTCCAGCGACGGGAGGTGGACGAGCTCGCGGTCGAGCACCTCCACCTGCTTCTTCACCAGCAGCGCATTGCCGTGCCAGCCGATGCTGCCCGCCCGGGTGTCGAGCGGCACCGGCTTGTAGTCGCTATGCTCCTCGATCATGTGGAACGGGATGGCGCTGGCCCGGCCGCCGAAGCGGCGGTCCGCCTCCTGGAGCGCGACAACGTCGGCGTCGAGCTCGTTGAGGACCTCGAGCGTCCGCTCCGGCCGCCGCCGCCGATCGGTGCCGATCGCCTTCCTCATATTGTAGCTGGCGACGCGGATCATGGTTGGGGACAGTTACTTTGCTCCGCCGCGGCGGTCACCATGCTCCGGTGGCGGGGCAAGCTAAGTGTCCCCTTCAGCGGCCTTTGTCGTCGAGCCGTCCCAGCGCGTGGTCGAGCGCGCGCGCCGCCTTGTCCGCGGCGAGCGCGACCGCATCCTCTATGCGCTGCCCCTCGGCGTGCACGGCGAGCGGCTCGTGGCCGTTTGGGCGCACTTCGAGGCTCACTCTCTTGTCGTGGCCGCCCTTGGCGCCGTTGAGGTCGGAGACGTGCACCTCGACGTGCGTGAGCCTCTTCTCGAAGCGACGCAGCTTCGCGCGCACCCGTTCCTCGAGGCGCTCGTTCGCCCCTGCGTCGCTCTTGATCTGGTTGTCGGTGTTGATCTGGACGAACAAGGCCGCCTCCGCATTTGCCGGGTTATACCGTGAATAATGCCCCCCCCGCCGCCGCGTTCCCTGCCGTCGATTCGGGCTGGATGTTCACTCTTCGTTTCGATAGGCTGCCGCCATGGCCAAGCCGAAGATCCGCTACGTCTGTCAGGCTTGCGGCTCGATCGCGAGCCGCTGGCAGGGGCAGTGCCCCGATTGCTCTGAGTGGAATACGCTGGTGGAGGATGCCGGCGCGGTGGTCACGCCCTTCGCCGCCCGCCACAATTTGCGGTCGGGGGGACGCGCGTTCGCCCTTGCCGGGCTCGATGCCGAGGCGGCGCTGCCCGAGCGGCTGCCGACCGGCATCGCCGAGCTCGAC
>JALYHK010000178.1 GCA_030776605.1 Pseudomonadota bacterium | reverse complement strand
GGAAGCGCGCGCGGCGGTGGCGGACAAGGCGCGGATCGCCGACCCGCTGACGACGGCGCTCCACGGCTATGACGGCGTTGTCGTCTCGCCGGGCGTGCCGCTCAACCGGCACCCGATCGCCGACCGGGCCCGGAGCGTCGGCGTGCGGGTCATTGGCGACGTGGAGCTCTTCGCCCAGGCGCGCGGGGCGCTGCCGCCGCACAAGGTGGTGGGCGTCACCGGCACCAACGGCAAATCGACGACGACGGCGCTCATCCACCACATCGTCCGCACCGCCGGGCTGCCGGCCATCATGGCCGGCAACATCGGCGTGCCGATCATGAGTCAGGACCCGCTATCCGAGGGCGGCGTCTACGTGCTCGAGCTCTCCTCATACCAGATCGACCTCACCCACAGCCTCGATTGCGACGTCTCGGTGCTCCTCAACGTCAGCCCGGACCATCTCGACCGCTACGACGGCGTGGAGGATTATGCCGCCTCCAAGGCGCGGCTGTTCGCGATGCAGTCGCCCGAGCATGTCGCGGTGATCGCGACCGACGACGATTATACCCGGGCGATCGCAGGTCAGATCGAGGGTCGGCGCGTGCTCGTCTCGGCCGACGACATCAAGGACCAGTCGCGGTGGCCGTCGCTGCAGGGGCCGCACAACGCGCAGAACGTCGCGGCCGCGGTCGCCGCCGCCCGGGCGTTGGGCATCGCCGACGGGGCGATCGCCCGCGCGCTGGCGAGCTATCGCGGGCTGCCGCACCGGATGGAGCGGGTGGCCGAGAAGAACGGCGTGCTGTTCGTCAACGATTCCAAGGCCACCAACCCCAATTCGGCCGCGCCGGCGCTTGCCGCCTTCTCGGCGGTGCACTGGATCGTCGGAGGGCTGCCCAAGTCCGGCGATCTCGAGCCGTGCGAGCCTTATCTGGATCATGTGCGCGCTGCCTATACGATCGGCGAGGCGGGTCCGATGTTCGCGCAGCTGCTTTCCGGGAAGGTGCCGGTGAGGCAGTGCGAGATGCTGGTCGAGGCGGTGAGCTGCGCGGCCCGCGCGGCCGAGCCCGGAGAGGTGGTCCTGCTTTCGCCCGCCTGTGCCTCCTTCGACCAGTTCCGCGACTATGAAGCCCGCGGCGACGCTTTTCGCGCGGCGGTGGAGGCACTGCAGTGAGCGCCCTTCAGCCGGCGAGGAAGAACGGCGCCGCCCGGCTCGGCCGTTCGGACCGCAGCGCGCTCGGCCGCTGGTTCTGGGAGATCGACCGGGTGCTGCTGCTGCTCGTCGCCATCCTGATCTCGATCGGCCTCATCGCGGTCGCCGCCGCCTCGCCGGCCGCCGCGACGCGCTATTCCGGCGGCACGGTTAGCTTCGACTCGCTCCACTATTTCTACCGGCAGCTCGTCTGGATCCTCGTCGGCGTGCCGGTGATGATCGGCGTGTCGATGCTGCCGCGGAGCACGGCGCGGCGGGCGTGCCTGATCGGGGCGGTGCTCTTCACGGCGCTCCTCTTCCTCGTGCCCGCCTTCGGAGTGGAGGTGAACGGCGCGCGGCGCTGGCTCGGCGTCGGTATCGCCCAGTTCCAGCCGTCGGAGTTCCTGAAGCCGCTGTTCATCGTCGCGGTCGCCTGGATCCTGTCGCTGCGGCTCAAGGACGAGACGCTGCCGGTGGTGCCGCTCACCGGCGTGCTTACCGGCATCGTGGCGCTGCTGCTGATGCGTCAGCCCAATTTCGGCGAGACCATCATCTTCGTCGCCGCCTGGGTGATGCTGCTGATGCTCTCCGGCGTATCGATGCGGCTGCTCGGCATCCTCGCCGGCGCCTTCGTGGCCGCGATCGTGCTCGCTTATTTCCTTTACCCGGTGGCGACGGCGCGGATCGACGGCTTCCTGTTCGCGCAGGGCGACACCTACCAGACGGATTCCGCGCTGAGGACGCTGACCGCCGGCGGCCTGCTCGGCGCCGGCCCGGGGGCGGGCATGCGCAAGTTCACGCTGCCCGAGCCGCACACCGATTATATCTTCTCGGTGATCGGCGAGGAGTTCGGCATCATCGCCTGCCTCGCCATCGCGCTGCTTTACATGGCGATCGTCGCCCGCGTGCTCATCCGGCTGCTCAACGAAGACGACGGCTTCGTGGTGCTCGCCGCCGCCGGCCTGGTCGGGCAGTTCGGGCTCCAGGCGCTGATCAACATGGCGGTCAACGTCCAGATCGCCCCGTCCAAGGGCATGACCCTGCCGTTCATCAGCTACGGCGGCTCGTCGATGGTGGCGCTGTCGATCGGCATGGGGCTGCTGCTCGCCTTCACCCGGCGCAATCCCTATCTGCACCGCTCGCCCTACGTCGTGAAGGGGAGCGCCGGATGATCGCGCGCCATTTCGTCCTCGCCGCCGGCGGCACCGGCGGCCACATGGTCCCGGCCCATGCGCTCGCCGAGGAGCTGCGCCGCCGCGGCCATCGCGTCGCGCTGGTCACCGACGACCGCGGCGCGCGGATCCCGGGCCTGTTCGAAGGGGTCCAGGTGCACGTGCTCCCCGCCGGCCGGATCAGCGGCGGCCCGATCGGCTGGCTGAAGGCGGTACGCGCGATCTTCACCGGCCGGGCGATGGCGCTGCGGCTCTACGAGACCTTCCGCCCTTCGGCGGTGATCGGCTTCGGGGGCTATCCCGCGCTCCCCGCCCTGCTCGCGGCCAGGGCCGACAAGGTCCCGACCTTGATCCACGAGCAGAATGCGGTGCTCGGGCGGGTCAACCGGCTGATGGCCGGCAAGGTCGATGCGATCGCCACCGCCTACGAACCGGTCGAGCGGCTGCCGAGCAAGGCCAAGGAGAAGACCCATCTCGTCGGCAATCCGGTGCGCGAGGAGGTGCTGGCGCTGCGCGACCTGCCCTTCCCGGCGCTGACGCCCGACGGCATATTCCGGCTGCTGGTGACCGGCGGCAGCCAGGGCGCCTCGATCCTCTCGCAGGTCGTGCCCGAAGGTCTCGCGCTGCTCCCGGAACATTTCCGGCGGCGGCTGCAGGTGACGCAGCAGTGCCGCGCCGAGGATATTGAGCAGGTCCGCGCCCGCTACGCCGAGCTCGGCATCCCCGCCGACCTCGCGACCTACATGCCCGACATGTCCGAGCGGCTGAGCTGGGCGCACCTCGTCGTCGCCCGTGCCGGCGCCTCCACCATCGCAGAGCTCACCGTCGCCGGCCGCCCCGCAATCCTGGTGCCGCTCCCCTCCGCCACCGACAACCATCAGACCTACAACGCCCGGGGAATGGCCAGGGCCGGCGGCGCGCGGACGATCGCGCAGAAGAACTTCACTCCCGTCGAGCTCGCCAAGCAGATGCAGAAGCTCGCCCTCGACCCCGACGCCCTCGCCAACGCCGCCGCGCGGGCGAAGGCGGTGGGGCGCCCGAACGCCGCCCGCGACCTCGCCGACCTCGTCGAGCGCACCGGCCGCGACCGCGGCTTCGATCCCGCCTTCCTGCGCGAGAATGTGCTCACCCCGATGTCCGGCGGGGCCTATGCATGAAGGGCGTCGGCACCGACATCGGCACCATCCACTTCGTCGGCATCGGCGGCATCGGCATGTCCGGTATCGCCGAGGTGATGCACATTCTGGGCTATAAGGTGCAGGGCTCGGACGTCGCCGACGGCTATGTGATCGAGGGGCTGCGCTCGATCGGCATCAAGGTCGCGATCGGCCATGGCGCTGAGAACCTCGCCGAGGCCTCGGTGGTCGTCGTCTCGAGCGCCATTCCCAAGGACAATCCGGAGGTCGAGGCCGCCTACGAGCGGCGCATTCCCGTGGTCCGCCGGGCCGAGATGCTGGCCGAGCTGATGCGCCTCAAGGCGACGATCGCGGTTGCAGGCACCCACGGCAAGACCACCACCACCTCGATGATTGCCGCGCTGATGGACTCGGGCGGCATC
>JALYHK010000177.1:3417-3915 GCA_030776605.1 Pseudomonadota bacterium | reverse complement strand
GGGGCGGCGCGGCTCAACCCCGACGTGACAATCGAGGCGGTCGCCGAACGGCTCTCCGCCGACAACGCCGCCGCCTTGCTCGCCGGCGCGGATGTCGCGGTCGACGGCAGCGACAATTTCGCCACCCGCCTCGCGGTCTCCGATGCGTGCACCGCCCTCCGGATCCCTTTGGTCTCTGCGGCGATCGGCCGCTTTCAGCTCCAGATCGGCACCTTCCGCGGCTGGGAGCCGGACCTTCCCTGCTACCGCTGCATGGTCGGCGATGCGTTCGACGCCGACGACTGCGACAGCTGCGCCGAGCTCGGCGTGCTCGGCGCCGCCGCCGGCCTTGCCGGCAGCTGGGCGGCGCTCGAGGCGATGCGCCAGATCGTCGGCTTCGGTGACGAAGCCGCCGGCAAGCTCCACGTCTTCGACGCGCTGAAGCCGGCGATGCGCACGCTCAACATCGTCAAGGATCCAGCCTGCCGCGCCTGCGGCGCGAATGCCTAGCCCTTCTTC
>JALYHK010000177.1:0-3407 GCA_030776605.1 Pseudomonadota bacterium | reverse complement strand
CCGGGGCCTTGCGGCCCCTCCCTTTTTTGGCCGCCGGTCCCTTGGCCGCGCGCTCGTCCAGCAGCTGCGCCGCCTCCTCCAGCGTCAGCGCCTCCGGCGCGATGCTCTTGGGAAGCGTCGCATTGGTCGTCCCGTCGGAGACATAGGGGCCGAAGCGGCCTTCCATCAGCCTGATCTCCGCGCCGGTGCGGGGATGTGGGCCGAGCAGCTTCAGCGGCTCGCGCGAACCACGCGCCCGGCCGCCGCCGCGGGCGGCATCGGCGAGCTTCGCCACGGCGGCGTTCATCCCGGTCTCGAACACTTCGGAGGTCGAGCCGAGCTTGGCATATTTGCTGTCGTGGGCGAGGTAAGGCCCGTAGCGGCCGATGCTGGCGGTGATCGGCTTTCCCGTCTCGGGATGTGGGCCGATGGTGCGCGGCAGCGACAGCAAGCGCAGCGCCATGGCGAGGTCGAGATCGGCCTGCGGCACGTCGCGCGGGATCGAGGCGCGCTTGGCCTCCTTCCCCTCGCCGCGTTGGACGTAGGCGCCGAACCGGCCGCTGCGCAGCGTCACCTCGGCGCCGGTCTCGGGATCGGTGCCGAGCACGACCGGGCCGGCGTCCGCCGCCTCCTCGCCGCCTTGGCCGAAGCGGCGCGTGAAGCGGCATTCGGGATAGTTGGAGCAGGCTACGAAGGCGCCGTAGCGGCCGCCCCGCAGCGCGAGGCGCCCCTCGCCGCAGGCAGGGCAGAGGCGCGGATCGGTGCCGTCCTCCTTGTCCGGGAACAGCCAGGGCGCGAGGAACTCGTCGAGCGCCTCGGTGATCTCCGACGGCTTGCGCTCCATCACCTCGGCCGTCTTCGGGCGAAAGTCCCGCCAGAACGCCTCGAGCACCTGCTGCCACTGTGCACGTCCGCCGGAGATATCGTCGAGCTCGTCCTCGAGATGGGCGGTGAAGTCGAACGAGACGTAGCGCTCGAAGAAGCGCTCGAGAAAGGCGGTGAGCAGCCGGCCGCTCTCCTCCGGCACGAAGCGGTTCTTCTCGACCCGGACATAGCCGCGGTCCTTCAGCGTCTGCAGGATCGCCGCATAGGTCGAGGGGCGGCCGATGCCGAGCTCCTCGAGCTTCTTGACCAGGCTCGCCTCCGAGTAGCGCGGCGGCGGCTGGGTGAAATGCTGCTCGGCGATCACCTTCCGCTTCGCCGGCGCTTCGCCCTGCCGGAGCCGCGGCAGGCGCCGCGCCTCCTCGTCCTCGGGATCGTCGCGCCCCTCCTCGTAGAGGGCGAGGAAGCCGGGGAAGAGCACCACTTGGCCGGTCGCCCGCAGCACGTTCTGCCCGGTCCCGTCGGCGAGCTCCACGGAAGTGCGCTCGATCCGCGCCGAGGCCATGTGGCTGGCGAGGGCGCGGTGCCAGACAAGGTCGTAGAGCCGCGCCTGATCGCCGGAGCCGATGCGGTCGCGGCCGAAGTCGGTGGGTCGGATCGCCTCGTGGGCTTCCTGCGCGTTCTTGGCCTTGGTCTTGTAGTGGCGCGGCTTGTCCGGGACGTAGCCCGCATCGAAGCGCTGGGCGATCGCGCGGCGGGCGGCGGAGACCGCCTCGGGCGCCATGTCGACGCCGTCGGTGCGCATGTAGGTGATGGCGCCCGCCTCGTAGAGGTCCTGCGCCACCCTCATCGTGTGGCTGGCGGAAAAGCCGAGCTTGCGGGCCGCCTCCTGCTGGAGAGTGGAGGTGGTGAAGGGCGGCGGCGGGTTGCGGGTGAGCGGCTTGGTCTCGACCGAGGCGACGGCGAATCGGCCCCGTTCGACCGCCTCGCGCGCGGCCTCCGCAGTTGCCTTGTCGCCGATGCTCAGCCGGTCGAGCCGTTCGCCGCGGAGGCGGACGAGGCGGGCGAGGAACTCCTGCCCGTCCGCTTCCATTACCGCCGCCACCGACCAATATTCCTGCGCGCGGAACAGCTCGACCTCGCGCTCGCGGTCGACGATCAGGCGCAGCGCCACCGACTGGACGCGCCCCGCCGATTTGGCACCGGGGAGCTTGCGCCACAGCACCGGCGAGAGGGTGAAGCCGACCAGATAGTCGAGCGCGCGGCGCGCCCGATAGGCGTCGATCAGATCCTCATCGAGGCCGCGCGGGTGGCGCATCGCCTCGCTGACGGCGTCCTTGGTGACGGCGTTGAAGGTCACTCGGCCGACCTCGGCCGGCAGCGCCTTGCGCTTCCTCAGCACCTCCTGGATGTGCCAGCTGATTGCCTCTCCTTCGCGGTCCGGGTCGGTGGCGAGGATCAACGTGTCGGCCTTCTTCGCCTCGTCGGTGATCGCCTTCAGCTGGCGCGCCTTGTCGCCATAGGTTTCCCATTCCATCGCGAAGCCGCGGTCCGGATCGACCGAGCCGTCCTTGGGCGGGAGATCGCGGACGTGGCCGTAGGAGGCGAGCACGCGATAGCCGCCGCCGAGATATTTTTCGATCGTGCGGGCCTTGGCCGGCGACTCGACGACGACGAGCTTCATGGAGCCCTCAAATCCTTCACGCGCATATGCGCGTAGGTTGGTGAGGTCGCCGGAGCCGCGTCAAGCGCTGCGCTGCCCGCGGCGGCAGCTGACGAAAGGAAGGCGTCCGCCAGCTGCATCGTGTCAGTTTTGTCAGCTTCACCCCCGGCCACGGGAAGCGGCAAGCGGCTGGTCCTGCGCGCGCAGCGGGACGGGCTCGGGGCGGAGACGGCAAGCGCATCGCCGGAACATAACGCGAACCCGCTATTGTAGGAAAGGTTTTCGGGCCTTCAGAGCCTGCTAACCCTCGGCCGCTATGAGGGCGCGGAGAGGGAGAACCTATGCTGTTCATCACTCAGCTTCGCCACGAGCACGACCTGCTGCTGACGCTCGCGGACGAGCTCGAATCGGCTTGCTCGGGCGAGCGGCCCGACGATCTGACGCCGCTGCTCGTCCTCCTGGAGCGCTTCAACCAGCTCCTTCAGATCCACCTGCTGCGCGAGGACAGCGTCCTCTATCCGGCAATGATCGAGGGTGAGGATCCGGACGCCGCGACGCTGGCCATCCTCTTCCAGGACGAGCTCGGCGGGCTCGACCGGCACCTCGCCGAATTCGACGCGAAATGGGCGAATGCGGACATCAGCACGCGCTGGTTCGAATTCTGCCTCGAGATCGCCGGCCTGGCCGCCGAGCTGCGGCTGAGGATCGAGCGGGAGAATGAGGAGCTCTATCCGCTCGCCGAGCGCTGTCCGAGGCTTGCGGCCTGAGCCCCTCGTCAAGCGCTCAGGCGGCGAGGCTGACTCTGCCGCCGGCATGGCGTTCGAGCCGGCCGGCGAGCTCGAGCTCGAGCAGCACCGTCTGCACCACCGGCGCCGGCAGCTCGGATTGGCGGATGATCTCGTCGACCGGAACCGGGGTGGCGTTGAGCAGCTCGGCGACGGCG
>JALYHK010000176.1 GCA_030776605.1 Pseudomonadota bacterium | reverse complement strand
GCGTGACGGCGCCGTCCATGGATCTGCAGAGCAGGATCGAGAATTCGGCGGCGAAGCCGACGAACGCTTCGAGCACCGCGGGCGCGCCGCCTAGCGCCTGCCAGGCGGCGCCGGCCTCCTCTCTCGACCGGATCCTGGCTTGGCCTTTGCCGTCGTAGCCGAGGCGGCGGGTCTTAAGGATGGCGGGGGTGCCGATCCGCTCCAGCGCGCCGTCGAGCCCCGCCCGGTCGTCCACCACCGCGAACGGCGCGGGGCGGCCGCCGAGCGAGGCGACGAACTCCTTCTCGCTGAGCCGGTCCTGCGCGATCTCGAGCGACCGGCGCGGCGGGTAGAGCGGCGCCTCGGCGCAGAGCGCGCTGAGCGGCCCGGCGGCGATATTCTCGAACTCGTAGGTGGCGACGTCGACCGAGGCGCCGAAGCGGGCGAGCGCGGCCTCGTCGGCGAAGTCGCCGCGGGTGAAGAAGGCGGCGACCTCGGCCGCCGGCGGCGCCTCGTCGGGCGCGTAGACGTGGCACTTGTAGCCGAGCTGCGCGGCCGCGATGGCGATCATCCGGCCGAGCTGGCCGCCGCCGACGATGCCGATGGTCGTGCCCGGCTCGATCGTCATTCGGGCGCGTCGCCGACGCCGTCAGTCTGCCGCGCGCGCCACTCGTCGAGGCGCCGCGCCAGCCCTTCGTCCGACAAAGCGAGGATGGCCGCGGCGAGCAGCCCGGCATTGGCGGCGCCGGCCTTGCCGATCGCCAGCGTCCCGACCGGCACCCCCGCGGGCATCTGGACGATCGACAGCAGGCTGTCGAGCCCGCCGAGCGCCTTGGATTCAACCGGAACGCCGAGCACCGGCAGCCGCGACATCGCGGCCGCCATGCCCGGCAGGTGCGCCGCGCCGCCGGCGCCGGCGACGATGACGCGCAGGCCGCGCTCCGCCGCTCGCCTGGCATAGTCGTAGAGCCGCTCGGGAGTGCGGTGGGCGGAGACGATCCGCCGCTCGTGGGGGATGCCGAGCTCGCCGAGCAGCTCGGCGGTGTGGCGCATCGTCTCCCAGTCGGAGCGGCTGCCCATGATGATCCCGACAAGAGGCGCTTCGTGTGGCACGTTCCATCCCCGGCGAAGCGCCACCTCATACCCACGCCCGCCGAGCCAGGCAACGGCGCCGCTTTCGGCTTGTGTTAACCCTCGCCGGCTAGAGGGGAGCAAGGAGAAGGGGCGAGAAATGGCCGCACGACCCGAGGAGACCGAGCTTGCCTGCGTGCAGGCCTCGCGCGACGCGCTGGCGGACGAGAATGCGCTGCTGCGCGCCTCGCTCGCCGAGATGCGCGACCGGCTCGAGGAGCTCGAGCGGCTTGCCGATGCCGACACGCTGACGCCGCTCCCCAACCGCCGCCGCTTCGTGCGCGAGCTCGAGCGGGCGGTGAGCCACGCCAACCGCCACGGCACCCCGGCGGCGGCGCTCTACATCGACCTCGACAACCTGAAGGCGGTCAACGAGCGCCACGGCCACCTGGCCGGCGACGCCGCGCTGATCCACGTCGCGCGGCTGCTCCAGGGCCTGATACGCACCAGCGACCTGGCGGCGCGGGTCGGCGGCGACGAGTTCGGCCTGATCCTCGACCATCTCGACCACAACAGCGCGATCGAGACGGCCGAGCGGATCGCCCGCTGCATCGCGGCGAGCCCGCTCGACGTCGGCGGCAGCTCGGTGGCGCTCGAGGCGAGCATCGGCGTCGCGACGATCCTTCAGGGCGACAGCGTCGAGGAGGTGATGAGCCGCGCGCGGCGGAACATGGCCCGCGCCAAGACCGGCTTCTAGGCGCGGTCCTTCAGATAGTAGCGGTCGCGCTCGCCGAGGTCCTCGCCGAGCTCGTATACGATCGGCTGACCGGTCGGGATCTCGAGGCCGACGATCTCCTCGTCGCCGATGCGCGACAGATGCTTGACCAGCGCGCGCAGCGAATTGCCGTGGGCCGAGATCAGCACGCGCCGGCCTTCCCTGAGGGCGGGCGCGATCCTCTCCTCCCAATAAGGGAGCACGCGGGCGATCGTGTCCTTGAGGCTCTCGGCCCTGGGCACCTCGACGCCGGCGTAGCGGCGGTCGCCGGAGACGTCGAAGCCGCTGCCTCGCTCGATCGGCGGCGGCGGCACGTCGAACGAGCGGCGCCAGATCTGCACCTGCTCCGCCCCGACCTTCTCGGCCATCTCCTTCTTGTCGAGGCCGGTGAGGCCGCCGTAGTGGCGCTCGTTGAGCCGCCAGTGCTTCTCCTCGGGGAGCCAGAGGCGGCCCATCGCCCGGAGCGCGATATGGAGGGTGCGGATCGCGCGCGTCTGGACGCTGGTGAAGCATAGGTCGAAGTCGAGGCCGCGCGCCGCCATCAGCTCGCCGGCGAGGCGCGCCTCCTCGGCTCCCTTGTCGGTGAGATCGATGTCCCACCAGCCGGTGAAGCGGTTCTCCAGGTTCCAGGCCGACTGGCCGTGGCGGACGAGGACGAGGCGCGGCATCAGCGCCTCCGCTCGCCCAGGCGCGGCAGGATCGCGTGGAGCGCGTCGAGGCAGGAGCGGGCGAGGGCGCGGCTGCGCTCCGGCGACCAGCCGTAGACCGGATCGGGCAGGTCCTCATTGTCCTTGAACGGCATTTCAAGGGTCATCGAGATCGCGCCGAAGCGCTCGGCAAGCTGGGCGGTGGACATCGACAGATTGGCCTTGCCGGGCGCGGGAATCTCATAGCCCTTGGCGGTCTGGAAATCGGGCGAGAGGCGGACGAGCTCGCGGCTGAAGGCGTCGAACAGGTCCTGCTGCGGCTGGTCCCAGGAGGGAATTCCCTCGAAGCCGGCGAGGAAATTGGCGGCAATCGCCTCGTCGCCGTGGACGTCCATCGCGAAGTCGACCCCCGTCTTCTCCATCTCCCGCAGCGTGTGGAAGACCTCGGGACTGCGCTCCTCGCTCGGCGCGTGCCATTCGCGGTTGAGGTTGACGCCGATCGCGTTGGTCCGGAGGTGCCCGCGCCGCGATCCGTCGGGGTTCATGTTCGGCACGACGTGGAAGGTCGCGCCCTCGCGCAGCCGGCGCGACACCGGATCGGCCTCGTCGAGCAGCCTCTCCAGGGCGCCTTCCATCCACCATTCCGCCATCGTCTCGCCGGGGTGCTGGCGCGCGTAGAGCCAGACCTGAATCGGGCCCTCGCCGATCCGGAGATAGTCGATCTCCTGCCCGTCCAGCGTGCGTCCGAGCGACCGGTAGCCGGCGAGCGGGTGGGCGGCGACTTCGGCGACGAGCTCGTGGTGCCGCTCCATCGTATAGGGCGCGAAATAGGCGAACCAGACGCTGTCCGCCTCGGGGGTGGCGCGGACCGTCAGCATGCCGCCGGCGTAGCCGGTCTCGGCCCGCGCCCATTCGTCGCGGTCGTAGGACATGCAGGCGCGGTAGCCGTCCCAGCCGTGCGGATAGGCCGCTCCCGCTGCGTTCAGGATCCGAATCTCGAGCGAACGGCCGGCGGCGCCGGTCACCCGGAAATAGAACCACTGGTAGAAATCGGACTGGTTGTCCCTGGCGATTTCGAGATCGATGCGGTCGCCTTCGACGGTCAGCAGGCGGATGTTGCCGCCGTCGAAGGCGCTCGTGATGGAGAGGGTCATCGAATCCTGATAGTGCGGCCCGACTCCCCGGGGAAGTCCCTGAACAGAGCTTCGGCGAGGCGCTCCACCACCGTCGCGCGCGGCGTCGCGGCGGACATTTCGGTGACCGCCCGGCCCTGCCAGAAGACGGTGCCGTCGGAGCGGCGCTGGATGCGCACGTCGAGCAGCGTGGCCAGAGTGTCGGCCTCGCGGCTCCCCTCGGCGAGCCCCGGCGGCCAGCCGCTGGTGAGCGCGGTGCGGCTGCCCTGGCGAACGTCGACCCGCGCGATCTGCTCGGAGGTCGCGCGGTTGCTCGCGATCGTATAGCCG
>JALYHK010000175.1 GCA_030776605.1 Pseudomonadota bacterium | reverse complement strand
ATCCGGGCGAGCCGCGCCTTTGCGATGTCCTCCGGGTCGCTGCCGTCGGCGGCGCCGGGGTCCTCCTCGATGTTCGCCGAAGACCAGATGGCGTGGAACGTGCGGTAGAGGCCGAGCCGCGGGTCGACGTCGCGGGGGAAGTCGTCGGGCGCGGCGACGATCGCCTCGAGCGTGGCGCGGACGAAGGCGTCGCCGTGCGCCTGGCTGCCGGTCAGCGCCCGGGCGTAGCGGCGAAGGAAGGGGAGATGGGGCGCGAGTTCCTGGCCAAGCGACATGATCGTTGCGACTCCTTCTGGTCTCGACGTGGCTATTGATGGGCCGTCCCCCGCATTGCAAGCCCGCCGGCCTGACCGAAAACGGGGCCTGACGCGCAGGCGAAACGGGTGCCGGCGCTGCTCGGCTGAGCGTGGAACCAATGGCCGAGTTTTTTGTTTCCATGGCCGCGCCGGGCGAACTGTCCGCGGCGCCAAAGGTGGGGTCTGTTCAGCGGGAACGGCGGCGCTGCGGCTGGTCTGGCAGAACTCGTCAGGGAACGGCTGCGGGCACGGCAGTGCCGTGAGGGGTATGGCGACTTGAGCCTCGAGGACCAGAAAGACGGCGAGCGCCGGCACGAGCCGGACGGCGCGCCGGACAGCGAGGACCCTGCAAACGAGACCCTCAAGCCGGAGAGCGCCGGCGCCGACGAGGGGACGGGCGGCAAGAAGCGGCGGCCGCCCGGGCCGGAAATCGGCCATGCGCTGAGGTCGGTCTACCAGCGCACCGTCGAAGAGGACGTGCCCCCCGAAATGCTCGATTTGCTCGGAAAGCTTGGATAGAGCCGCGCCGGCAGGCGTTCATATCCGGTGACCCGCGACACCAGAGGCTGGATCGCCGCCCGCGTGGGGCGGCTCTCCACCGGGCTCAAGATGCTGCTCATCCTGGGCGCCGGCCTGCTCCCGCTCGGGATCGTCGCCGTCCTCGCCTCGCTCTACAGCGCGCGCGACAATTTCATCCACAGCGAGGTCGAGATGCGCGCGCTGCTCGGGGCAAGCGCGCAGCGGATCGAGACGGCGATTGACCGCGGCGCCATCATCATCCGCGCAGTGACTCCCGCCATCGCGCAGGCGCCGGCCGGCTCCGAGCTGTGCCGCCGAACGCTGGCCCGCCTCGCCCGGCTCGATGCCGCCCCGGCGCGTTACGCGCTCTACGACGATGCCGGCGTCCCGCGCTGCTCGACGCCGGGCTATGCGCCGCCCGCCGGCGGCCAGGCGCCGGGCGGCGAACGGATGGCGCTGTCGCTCGATCCCGGCGGCGCGGTGCTGCGCTTTGGTCTTTACGACGAGGAAGGACGGCTCGAAGGGGCGGGCGAATTCGATCGGTCGGCGCTGGCGCGGATGGTCGGCCCCGCCGCCGTCCCCGGGGCCGTCGACATCGTGCTCGCCGAGCGCGACCGGACGATGGTGCTGCGCGACGATTACCGCGGCGGCCGCCTCACCCGCGAGATTTCGCTCTCGCAGCCGGTCGCGGGCGGCATCGAGCTGCGCATGCTCGGGTCGGTGGCGGCGATCACCGCCGTCGAGCTGCTGATGATCCTGCTGCCGCTGATGATGCTGATCGCGGCGGCGCTGATCGGCTGGTGGATCGTCGACCGCCTGCTCCTGCGCCCGTTGGTGAGGATGCAGCGGGCGGTCGCGGGGTATCAGCCTGGGGACCGCTCGCTCGACCTCCCCAACCTGCGCTCGCCCGCTCGGGAGATCGGCGAACTCGGCCAGGCGTTCGACGAGGTGACTCAGACGGTGGCGCGGCACGAGGCCGATCTCGAGGCGGCGGTCGAGCGCCAGACGCGGCTGGTCCGGGAGGTGCACCACCGCGTTAAGAACAATCTGCAGGTGGTCGCTTCGCTGCTCAACCTCCATGCCCGGGGCAGCACCAGCGAGGACGTTGCCGCCGCTTATGCCTCCATCCAGCGGCGGGTCGACGCGCTCGCCGTCGTCCACCGCAACCATTATGCGGAGTTGGAGGAGAATCGCGGCGTGGCGCTGCGCTCGCTGATCTCCGAACTCGCCGCGAACCTGCGCGCCACCGCGCCCGCATCGGCCGCGCACATGCAGATCCGGGTCGATATCGAGCCCTTCTACGTCACCCAGGACGTCGCCGTCTCGGTCGCCTTTCTGGTCACGGAAATCGTCGAGTTCGGCATGTTCTGCGGCGCCAGCTGGGTGTCGATCGTGGTGGAGGGGGGCGGGCCGAGCACTGCGGAGCTGTCGATCGAGTCCGACAGCCTCGCCGGCGAGCTCGCCTGCGACCGCGAGCTGTTCGAGCGCTTCGACCGCATCATCACCGGACTCGCACGGCAACTTCGCTCCAGCCTAGAGCGGGACCCGGCGACCGGCCGCTACTCGGTGCGCCTCGCCGTCGTCGACCGCGCCGAGCGCTACCGCGGCCCCTCCAGGCTCTCCTCCTCGCTGTAGGGCGGCCGCCCCTTCGCCTGCTCGCGCGCAAGCTTCAGGTCCGCGGTCGTCTCGCCCGCCTCGCCGGCGCTTTTGACGTTGAGCTTCTCGTCCTCATGGACGCCGTCTATGTCGGAGTGGGGGGTGCTTTTCGGCGGTTTCGGCACGGCTGTCGCTCCTCTCTTCTCCAAGAACCGGCGGCGCCATAGGGGGTTGCCGAAAATTTTTTTCGTCGATCGCGTTTTTTTTGCTCCAGCGCCGGAACCGCTCCCGCCGTCCGTCGTTGTGCAGTTCGGATAGTGACCTTTTGCCCCCCCGCTCTCGCTATCCAGAAAATGAGCCCGGACGCGCTAACCTCCCCCCCCCCGGTAGCGCCTCCGGGCTCAACTTTGTCCGGCGTAAGCGCCTTCTCCTCCCGCTCGTCCCATTCGCGCCGCCGGAACAAGCGCGCGCGGCAGGCATTGATAAGCGGTCAGCTCCGGTGCGAGTGCCTTGCCCCGGGGTGAGTCCCAGGAGACATGTGATGAAGAAGCTTCTCGTGATCGCAGCCGTGACCAGCGGCATGCTCATTTCCGGCTGCAACACCATTCGCGGCGCGGCCGAGGACGTGGAATCGACGACCGACTGCGTCGACGGCGTCGACAACAACTGCTGATCCATCGGACTGGAGTCTAAATTGGGCGCCGCCATCGGGCGGCGCCATTTTTCATGCCGGCTTGTCGACCGCGGCGGCGCGCGAGCGGCGGCGCTCGGTGAACCAGATCGCGATCAGCGACAGCTCGTAGAGAAGGATCAGCGGCACGGCGAGCATGAACTGGGAGATGACGTCCGGCGGCGTCGCCACCGCCGCGATCACGAAGGCAATCAGGATCGCGTAGCGCCGGCCGCGGCGCAGTTGGTCGCGGGTCACCAGCCCCGCGCGCTCCATCAGCATCAGCAGCACCGGCAGCAGGAATGCGATCCCGAACGCGAGGATGAAGTGCATCACCAGCGTGAGATAAGGCCCCATCGCGGGCAGCGCCTCGGGCCGGACGCCGCCGAGGTCGCTGCCCTGATAGGTCAGGAAGAAGTGGAAGGCGGTCGGCATCACGATGTAATAAGCGAGCGCGCCGCCGAGCACGAACAGCACCGGCGTGGCGATCAGGAAGGGCAGGAAGGCCTTCTTCTCGCGCGCGTAGAGGCCGGGCGCAACGAACGCCCAGACCTGGTTGGCGATGATCGGGAAGGAGACGAAGAAGGCGGCGAAGAAGGCGACCCGCACCTCGACGAAGAAGGCCTCGTAGAGCTGGGTGTAGATCAGCCGCGCCTGGGCGCCGCCGAAGGCCTCGACCAGCGGCCTGGCGAGGAACCCGAGGATCCGGTCGGCGAAATAGAAGCAGATTCCGAACGCGACGAACAGCGCGAGGAACGACCGGATCAGCCGCCGCCTGAGCTCGACCAGATGGTCCATCAGCGGCGCCTTGCTTTCGTCGAGCCCCTCGGCGCCCTCCCGGTCGCTCATGGCAGCTC
>JALYHK010000174.1 GCA_030776605.1 Pseudomonadota bacterium | reverse complement strand
GAGCGGAAGCGGGTGCCGTTGGCGGCGACCAGCACGTCCCCGGCCGCGATCCCCGCCTGCGCCGCCGGGCTGCCTGGCTGGACCGAGAGCACGCCGATCCCCGCATCGAGCCCGTAGCGGCGGATCGCCTCCGGCCTGTCCTGCGGACGGTATTCGGCGAGATGGTGGAACGACAGGCCGGTGAGCGGGAACGCTTCCGGGCAATGGTCGCGTCCGGCGACCCCGAGCTGGTAGACGATGCCGGCCACCCGATGATCCGCCTCGCGCAGGAAACTGCCGGCCTCGGCGGCGGTCGGCTGCGGCCGCTGCGCGAGCGCCGGCGCGACGGCCAGCGCCGCCGCGAGCATCGGTGCAAGCATCGCCTTGAAGGTCACGCGCATGGCTGGTCCTGCGGCCGGGTCGCGGGCGCCCCGACGGGGGCCCGACAAGAATCGGCCGGACGGGGGCGCGCCCCATCCGGCCGGTATTCCTTCAAGCTGACGGCCCTGCGGCCGGGCTCAGCTCACGGGCTGTGCGGCGGATCCTCGTCCTCGTGAGTCGCGGCGAGAATGCCGAGGATGATGGCAATGATCGCGATCAACGGGATGATGAAGCCGCCGCGGAGCTCGCTGCCCTCGACCTGCTCGCTCGCCGGCTCGATCGGAGCGGTCGTCTGCGCCACAGCGATGGTCGGAGCGGCCACCAAGGCGACCGCCGAGGTCGCGGCGACAATCTTCTTGAAAACCACGTCAGCTTCTCCCTTCACACGAACTTCTGGTCTGATTTCGCGCCCTGATATCCGAGGCATGTGCCACTGTCCAGAGCGAAATCAACCGTTTTTCGGCCAATCCCCAGCCCCCGTAACCGTCGCGTCGTTTACGAAGTCTGAAAGCGCCCAACGCAACGCCGCGGCAAAAGTTCAGCGGCTCCGGCACAAGCCGGGGCTTGCACTTCGGCGCGGAACGCGCAAAGCGTTGGCGCGCGGCAGCCGGACCGGAACGGCACTGATTTCAAGGACTTCGCCGCGGGGCTCCGGCAGCAGGAGCAAGGACGGGACGATGATGAGAAAACTGACGCTGAGGCTGCGGGCGCTGCTCGCCACCCTCGTCTTCCTGATCGCCGCGCCGGCGCACGCGGCGGTCGAAATCACCTTCTACTCGCGCGAGCTCGGCACGCAGTTTCCGCATGCCTTCGTCGTCCTTGAGGGCACGCCCGATCGCGGCGGCGAAAGAATCGATGCCAACTATGGCTTTACGGCAACGCATGTCACGCCGGCCGTCCTGTTCGGCTCGGTCCGCGGCGAGGTCGGCCCGGTCGGCGACGGCTACGTCCGCGCCAGCGACCCGCATTTCTCGCTGACGCTGAACGACGAGGAATATGACCTGGTGATGGCGACGATCGCCCGCTGGAGCGCGCTCGACCAGCCATCCTACAACCTCAACCGCCGCAACTGCGTCCACTTCATCGCGGACGTCGCCGCGTCCTTGGGGATGACCGCCGAGGTGCCGCGCAACCTCACGCGGCGGCCGCGCTCGCTGATCCAGTCGCTGATCCGCGCCAACGGCGACTGGCTCGCCCAGCGCGGCGCCCGTATCCTGCGCGAGCCGGGTGAGGAGCGAGGTCGCCGCCGCGACGCGGCTTGACTTCCCCGCGGCATCTGCCGAGAGCGCCCGCGGGTTCCCCGCCTTTCGATCCTCTCCGTCGATCCCGAAGGGGTTGAATGACAGCGCCTTCCGAACTGAACATCGTCGTCGTCGGCCTCGGCTACGTCGGCCTGCCGCTGGCGGTGGCGCTGGCGAAGAATTTCGGGGTCACCGGCCTCGACATCGACGGGCGCCGCATCGCCGAGCTGCGCGAGGGCGTCGAC
The DNA here is from genome assembly GCA_030776605.1 of Pseudomonadota bacterium. Classification (GTDB taxonomy): domain Bacteria; phylum Pseudomonadota; class Alphaproteobacteria; order Sphingomonadales; family Sphingomonadaceae; genus Allosphingosinicella. The sequence goes on along the minus strand of JALYHK010000174.1, from coordinate 2,118 downwards.
CGCACCAACGAGGTCGAAAGCGAGGCGCTTGCCGCCTCGCCGCTGAAGCTCACCAGCGAGGCCTCGGACTGCGCCGGCGCGGACGTGTACATCGTCACGGTGCCGACGCCGGTCGATGCGCGCAACCGGCCGGACCTCGGTCCGGTGGTCGCCGCCACCCGCGCCCTTGCCGGTCTGCTCGATCCAGCCAGGAAGCCGGTCGTCGTCTACGAGAGCACGGTCTATCCGGGCGTCACCGAGGAAGTGTGCGGGCCGCTCATTGAGGAGGTCGCAAGGCTGAGGCGCGGCGAGGACTTCTTCCTCGGCTACAGTCCGGAGCGGATCAATCCCGGCGACCGCGAGCACACGGTCGACCGGATCGTCAAGGTGATCGCCGGCGAGAACGAGCAAGTGACCGAGTTGCTCGCCCGAATTTACGGGACCGTGACGAGCGCCGGCGTGTTCCGCGCCGCCTCGATCAAGGCCGCCGAAGCCGCCAAGGTGATCGAGAACGCCCAGCGCGACATCAATATCGCCTTCATGAACGAGATCACGAAGATATTCTCGAAGCTCGACATCTCGATCTGGGACGTGCTTGCCGCGGCGGGGACCAAGTGGAACTTCCTTCAGTTCCAGCCGGGGCTGGTCGGCGGCCACTGCATCGGGGTCGATCCTCATTATCTGAGCTTCCGCGCTCAGCAGCTCGGGCTCGATCCGAACGTCATCCTCGCCGGGCGCTCGATCAACGACAATATGGGGGCCTGGGTCGCCGACCGGCTGCACGAGGAGGCTGGAAAGGCCGGTTCGGTGCTGGTGATGGGGCTCTCGTTCAAGGAGAATGTGCCGGACCTTCGCAACAGCCGCGTCATCGACGTCATCCGGCGCCTCGAGGAGCTTGGGCACGAGGTCGCCGTCCATGACCCTCTCGCCGACCCCGAGGAGGCGCGGCACGAATATGGAATCGAGCTCGATGCGAACGCGTTCGAGCGCAGCTACGATCTGGTGCTGGTCGCGGTGCCGCACGAGGCCTATGACCTGATCGATAACGGCCGCCTCGCCGCGCTCGTCGCCGAGGGCGGGCTGTTCGCCGACCTCAAGAATTTCTACGCCGCCCGGCAGCTCGGCGACGGCATCAGGCGCTGGACCCTGTAGGCTGGCTGGAGACTGAGAAGGGCCGAGGCCGCCAGACTCCCTCTCTCAAGGGCAGATGGTCGGGGTGAGGGGATTCGGCTGCCGGCACCAGGCGTCGCACGCCGGCCCCTCTCCCTCCCTCTCCCCGCGGGGAGAGGGTTCTTTTCGGGCTCTGCCTCTGAATATCGTTTCGCCCCAGCCGTTCCGGCCCCGCGGGGGGCGGGAGGCTCAGCGCGTGCCGTAGGTTCGGTCGCCGGCGTCGCCGAGCCCCGGCACGATATAGCCGTGGTCGTTGAGCCGCTCGTCGACGGCAGCGGTCCAGATCGGAACGTCCGGATGCGCGGCGCCGAGCGCCTCCACGCCGCGCCGCGCGGCGAGCAGGCAGACGAAGCGCATCTCGCAGACCCCGGCCTCCTTGAGCCGCTCGACGGCGGCGATTGCGGTATGCCCCGTCGCCAGCATCGGATCGACGACGATCACCAGCCGCTGCGCGCAGTCCTCCGGCGTCTTGAAATAATATTCGACGGCCTGGAGCGAGAGCGGGTCGCGATAGAGGCCGACATGGGCGAGGCGCGCGGAGGGCACCAGGTCGAGCATCCCTTCGGCCATCTGCAGGCCCGCGCGCAGGATCGGCGCGAAGACGAGCTTCTTGCCGGCGATCGCCGGCGCCTTGGTCGCTGCGATCGGAGTGTCGATCGGGACCAGCTCGGTCGGCAGGTCGCGGGTGACCTCGTAGCAGAGCAAAGTGGCCATTTCGCGGACCACCGCGCGGAACAGCTGGGTGGGGCTGTTCCGGTCCCGCAGCAGCGTAAGCTTGTGCTGGACCAGGGGATGGGAGACGATGGTCAGTCTGTCCATCAGAATACCGTTCCGTCGCTGATGATGGTGAAGGGTGGGCCGCCGCCCGGCCGCCGCTCGTCCGCGGTCCGCCGCCCCGCCGCCCAGGTGCCGCCTTCGAGCATTCGGGCCAGCGGGAACGGCGCGTCCCGGACGCCCAGCCGCTCGCGG
>JALYHK010000173.1 GCA_030776605.1 Pseudomonadota bacterium | reverse complement strand
CTCCGCCCTCGCCGCCTGCGCCGCGGCGACGCTCCTCCTGCGCCAGGTCCCGCGCCCGCGCATGCGCGCCGCTTACTGGCTGCTCTTCCTCGCCGTCGGCGCGGCGGTGACGGCGATCGCGCCCGGCGGGGCGATCCTGTTCCTGTTTCCGCCGCTCCTCGTCGCCGCGGGCATCCTCGCCGGCGCGAAATGGCCCGCCGCCGAGCGGATCGGCGCGCTGGCCGCGGCCACGCTGCTCTTCCTCATTTTCGCGCCGCTGCTCGATCTGCTCGAGACCCTCCTCGGCCTCGGCTCCGCCTGGATGTTCGCGCCGGTCGCCGCGCTGATCCTCTGGCCGTGGCTCATCGAGCTCATGCCTCTCCTCGCGGCGGTGCGGATGCGATGGGTCCTCGCCGGCGCAGGCGCGGCGTGGGCGCTCGGCTGGACCGCCGCGGCGCTCGCCCCCGCTTACTCGCAGGATCGGCAGCAGCAGTTCGGGATCGAATATGCCTGGGACGCAGACGCGCGCCGCGGCCGCTGGGCGGTCGCCAACGACGGCGCGGCGCTGCCGGAAGCTTTTCGCGAAGCGGCGGATTGGGAGCAAGGGGTGGAGGTGGCCTGGTCCACCCGCCGCCGCTGGACCGCGCCCGCGCCTCCGCTGCCGCTGGAAGCGCCTTGGCTCGAAGGGCTCGCGCAACACGAGGCGGACGGCGGGCGCCTCCTCTCCTTCCGGCTGAGGACCGGCGGCGCCTATGCGGTCATGCTGCGCGCAGACCCCTCGGCCGGAGTGCGGGCCGTGCGAGCAGGCGGCTTCACCCGCGCCCCCGGCGAGGGAGATCCGGACGACCCCTGGATGATACGCTGCACCGGGCGGAGCTGCGACGGCGCGATCTTTCAAGTCCTGGTCGGCAGCCGCACGCCGACCGAGTGGACGGCGATCGGCTTTCACGGCGACCTTCCGGCGGCTGCGGAGCCGCTGATCCAAGCGCGGCCGGCGCACGCGCGGCCGCAATATGCCCCCGACGGCAGCATCGCCTACCGCCGCCTCCGGCTATGAACGCGGAGGCGCGGCGGCTCAGCCCTCGGCGGTCTCGGTTTCCGGAGTCGCCGTCGGGGCTTCGGCCTGGGGCTGCGGGCCCTGACGCTGGTCGCGGCGCTCGGCGATGCGTGCCGCCTTGCCGGTGCGCCCGCGCAGATAGTAGAGCTTGGCGCGGCGGACGGCGCCGCGGCGCACCACCTCGATCGAATCGACGTTCGGCGAATAGAGCGGGAAGACGCGCTCGACGCCCTCGCCGAAGCTGATCTTGCGGACGGTGAAGGAGCTGCCGACGCCCTTGTTCGACCGGGCGATGCAGACCCCTTCGAAATTCTGGATGCGGGTGCGGTCTCCCTCGACGACGCGCACGCCGACGCGCAGCGTGTCGCCGGGACGGAACTCGGGTATGGCCTTGCCCCTGGTCAGGGCCTCGATCTGCTCAGCCTCGAGCTGCTGTATCAGGTTCATCGCTCTTCGCCTTCTTCGCGCTGCGCGCCAGAGGGCGGCTGCCTGGGTGCGCCCCGGTGGCGCTCCATCAGGTCCGGCCGCCTTGACCGTGTGTCCTCGACCGCCCGCGCCTTGCGCCAGGCGGCGATCCTCCCATGATCCCCCGACCGCAGCACCTCGGGGATCGTGCGCCCTTCCCATTGATAAGGTCGGGTATAATGAGGGTATTCGAGAAGGCCCGCCTCGAAGCTTTCCTCCTCACCGCTCGAAGGCGCGCCCATTACTCCGGGGAGCAGCCGAACGCAAGCGTCGAGCAGCGCCATCGCCGCTACCTCGCCGCCCGAGAGCACATAGTCGCCGATCGATACGGGGACGACCGGCCGCGCCTCGAACAGCCGCTCGTCGATGCCCTCGAAGCGGCCGCAGAGGATCGAGACGCCGGGGCCGGCGGCGAGTGCGCGCACCATCGGCTGATCGAGCCGGCGCCCGCGCGGCGTCATCGCCAGCAGCGGCGCCTCCGGCCGGCGCTCCAGGACATGATCCACCGCGGCGGCGAGGATGTCCGCGCGCATCACCATCCCCGCCCCGCCCCCGGCCGGCGTGTCGTCCACCGAACCATGCCTGTCGGTCGCGAAATCGCGGATCTGGACCGTCTCGAGCAACCAGATCCCCTCCTCCAGCGCGCGCCCGGCAAGGCTGTGGCCGAGCGGCCCGGGGAACATCTCCGGGTAGAGGGTGAGGACGGTCGCGGGCCAAGTCATCGTCGCGTCCAATTCTCCACCCGCAGGCCCGGCACGTCCGCGAAATCGCGTTCCCTGCTCGTCACCAGCGTCAGCCCGAGCGAGAGCGCATGTGCGGCGTAACGCCTGCGCGGCGCGGATTCCAGCGGAACCCGCCGCGCGCCGGAGCGCTCTCTTGGGCCATGAGCCACGCCGAATACGACTGCCTGGTGATCGGCGCCGGCCCCGCGGGCCTGACGGCGGCAATCTACCTTGCCCGCTTCCACCTCTCGCTAAAGATAGTCCATTCGGGCGAGAGCAGGGCGAGCTGGATTCCGGTCACCCGCAACCACGCCGGCTATCCCGACGGCATTTCGGGGGACGAGCTGCTCGCGCGGATGCGGGCGCAGGCGCAAAAGTACGGCGCCGACATCGAGGAAGGGCGGGTGACGCGCCTCGACGCGGGCGGCGGCGGCTTCCGCGCCGAATGGGGCGAGGGATCGGTGACCGCGCGCACGGTGCTGCTCGCCACCGGCGTCAAGAACCGCCGCCCGCCGATGGACGTCGAGCTCCACGACGAGGCCCTCGCCCGCGGCCTGATCCGCTACTGCCCGATCTGCGACGGCTATGAAGTGACCGACCGCAAGGTGGGCGTGATCGGCAGCGGCTCCCACGGCGTCGCCGAAGCCGTGTTCATCAGGAGCTTCACCGAGGATGTCACCCTGGTCGCGCCGGACAAGGCGCACCTGCTGAGCGCCGCCGACCGAGCAACCCTGCGCGACTACGGCATAGCCTGCGTCGACGGCCCGTGCCACGCCGTCGCCGCGCAGGAGGACTGCATCGTGGTCGAGACGCGCGAAGGCCACCACGTCTTCGACAGCGTCTATCCCGCGCTCGGCTCCGACACCCGAACCGAGCTCGCCGAGCAGATCGGCTGCGCGCTCAAGGCCGAGAACATCGAGGTCGACAGCCACCAGCGCACCAGCGTGCCGGGCGTCTATGCCGCGGGCGACGTCGTCCTCGGGCTGGATCAGATCAGCCATGCGATGGGCGAAGGCGGAGTCGCCGCGACGACGATCCGCAACGACCTCGCCAAGGAGCGGCCGCTGAAGCGCGAGCTGCTCACCCGACGCGGCGCCCGCTGAGCCGGAAAGTTCAGGCGAGGAAGGCGGGATCGGCGACGATGCTGCCGCCCCGCAGATCGGCGATGCCCTCGCGGAAGGGGACCATGGTTCGGCGCCCGTCCGGATGCTCGATCTCCAATATGTCGCCGGCGCCGAAATTCTCGACCGCGACGACGGTGCCGACGGGCTCCCCCTCTACGGTCTCGCATGGGAGGCCGATGAGGTCCGCATGATAATATTCGCCTTCCTCCAGCGGCGGCAGCGCCGATCGGTCGACCTCGACAAGCGATCCGCGAAGAGCTTCGGCGGCCGATCGGTCGGAGATGCCGGCGATCCGCGCGATCGCACCGGTCGAGCCGGCGCGAACGCTTTCGAGCTTCCGCTCGGCGCCATCGACATAGACGGTGTCGTGGCGTTTCAGATTTTCGACGCTGTCGGTGAACAGCTTCAGGCGCAGCTCGCCCTTGATGCCATGCGCTCCGGCGACGGCGGCAAGGGCGATGCGCTTCAACGGCGAGTTACTCGGCCTTCGCCTTCTCGGCGCCCTCGTCGGGAGTGTCCTCGACCGCACCCTCAGCCGGTTCCTCGGTCGACTGGCCCTCGGCCTCGGCAGTCGCCGGCTCCTGGTCCACAGTCTCCGCACCCTCGGGAGCAGCGTCCTCGGCCGCCCCCTCGG
>JALYHK010000172.1:2306-4015 GCA_030776605.1 Pseudomonadota bacterium | reverse complement strand
GCGCGACCTCGCGCCCGACGAGCGCGCCCGCGGCGCCGCCGACGATCGCGCCGGTCGTGCCGCTGCCGCAGCGCCGGTCGTACCTGTCGCGGTAGCCGTAGCGTCGGTAATCCTGGTCATAGTAGCCGCGCCGGTCGTAGTAGCGGTCGCGGTAGCGCCGGTCGTCGTAATAGCCGTCGCGATAGGCGTAGCGGTCATAGCCGCGGCCGTAGTAGCGGTCGTGATCGGCCGAGGCGGCGGCGGGGAGGGCGGTGAGGCCGGCGGTGCCGATGGCGGCGGCGAGCAGAAACTTTCCGAGCATCGAACAGGCTCCTTCGCAACAAGCGACGGCGACTGTCGCTGCCGGGACCTGAGCCGAAAATGAACGGGAGCCGCCGCCCTCCGCGCGGCTTCCGCCGGGACGGGGAGACCATTACATAGCCGCCATGGCGTCCGCATCCGTCACCGAGCTCACCGAGCGCGCGCGCGAAGTGTTCCGCCTGGTGGTCGAGAACTATCTCGGCTCCGGCGCTCCGGTCGGCTCGCGGACGATCTCCAAACTGCCGGGAATCAACCTGTCGCCGGCCTCGATCCGCAATGTGATGCAGGATCTCGAGGAGCTCGGGCTGCTCAGCCATCCCCATACGTCCGCCGGACGCGTGCCGACCGAGAGCGGCCTCAGGCTGTTCGTCGACGGCATGATGCAGGCCGCCGAGCCGAGCGCGGAGGAGCGGGCGGCGATCGAGGCGCGGCTCGAGCGCGGCGGCCCGATCGAGGACGCTCTTGCCGCGGCGACCCAGGCGCTCTCGGGGCTTTCCGCCTGCGCGGGCATCGTGCTGGTCCCCAAGCGCGAGCCGGTGCTGAAGCAGCTCGGCTTCGTCCAGCTCTCGCCCCGCCAGGCGCTGGCGGTGATGGTCGGGGCTGAGGGCAGCGTCGAGAACCGGGTCGTCGACCTGCCGGCGGGCGTCACCGCCTCGGCGCTGGCCGAAGTCGGCAACTACGTAAGCTCGCGCCTGTCGGGGCTGACGCTGCAGGAGGCGCGCAGCCGCCTGGCCGAGGAGATACGCGCCGGACGCGCGGCGCTGGACCGGGCGGCGCGCGAGCTGATCGAGAGCGGCCTTGCCGTCTGGTCGGAGGACGGCGAGCGGCGGCCGGTGCTGATCGTCCGCGGCCAGGCGAACCTGCTCGAGCCGGGCGCGGCCGCCGACCTCGACCGCGTCCGCCAGCTGCTTGAGGAGCTCGAGGGCAAGGAGGAGATCGTCCGCCTGCTCGACAGCGCCCGCGCGGGCCAGGGGATGAAGATCTTCATCGGCTCGGAGACGAAGCTCTTCGCCCTCTCCGGCTCGTCCGTGATCGCCGCTCCCTATCGCGGCGCCGAGGGCAAGGTGGTGGGGGTGGTCGGCGTGATCGGCCCGACGCGGTTGAACTATGCGCGGGTCGTGCCCATGGTTGATTTTACGGCAAAGGCACTTTCGAGACTGATGGCATGAACGAAGAACAGGAACTGGACGAACAGAGAGAGGAGACCCAGGCCGAGGAACGGGCGCAGGATGAGGCGCCGGATCAGGACCGGCTCGCCGAGCTCGCGCGGGAGCTGGAAGAGGTCCGCCAGCATGTGCTCTACGCCCAGGCCGAGACCCAGAACGTGCGCCGGCGGCTGGAGGCGGAAAAGCAGACCGCCTCGGCCTATGCCGCCACCGCCTTCGCACGGGACATGCTCTCGGTGAAGG